>SVSV01000011.1 GCA_015064125.1 Oscillospiraceae bacterium | reverse complement strand
GAGCGGTATCATACTTCGGAATGGGAAGAATACCGTAGTTCTCAACCTTACCGTTGGTCATCAGGTAGTCCTCTGCCATACGCATATAGTATACAGCGAAGTAAGCCTTACCGTTGTTGAACGGTTCATAGTAAATCTTGTTCGTTGTACCAACAGTGTGATAGTTGGTGGTACGAAGGATCTTAGAAAGCTTAGCGATCAGCTTAACGGTTCGGTTAGAGGTCCAGTCCTCAGAGATCTTCAGGGTGGTGTTTACGTCATTTTCGATCATGCGCAGGTTAGAGCCACCGTAAAGAGCAGACATACAGTAGTGAACAGAGCAAAGACCGAAGTAGTCGTCACCCGACACACCGTCAGACTTAGAGTCAACGTAGGTGTTGGAGCAGAGCTCAATGAAATCATCAAGCACCCACTTGCCTGCGTATGCCTTTTCGTAAAGCATGTTGGTAGCGGTATCGCCGCCCTCTTCTTCGCCTGGCTCAGGCGTCATCTTATGTGCGTTTGCAGAGAAGTACTCTTCTGCCATTTCCTCGTACTGCTTGTTAACAAGGTCCTTGTTAAAGTAAATGCAGTGCATCTGGTCGATGGCGTTGGTGGAGATATCACCGGAAACGTAGTACAGGTTATTGATGCCTGCATGGTAGATACCAAGGTTACCTGCAATGTTTGCGGGCCACCAGGGCTTAGCCTCGGTTCTGCCGTTGATACCCTTAGCGGAGATGTAGTTGTTCTCGATCTTGGACAGGTTTACAAGATAACCTGCAGTCAGCATAGCGCCCTGAGAACGGGAGTAAGCACCGATCAGGTCAAAGTCATTGGTGCCTGCATCATAGGAACGCTTAACGCGAGCTACGAAGGTGTTCATGGTATCGGAGTCACCGGGCTCGGGAGTGAACACAAGCTCAACACCAAGACGGTCCATAATAGCCTCGTTACGCTTATAGATAGCGGAAAGGCGGGAATCGTCGACCTCTTCTACCTGAACGAACTCAGCCTTAACCGAGCTTGCACCCGTCCAGTAAAGGAACGAAATAGGCTCATCGTCGTAGTCAAGCTCTTCGTCGGGCAGGTCGTCGTATTCACGCCAAGTGCCCCACTCGTCTTTTGCCCATCTAACACCGTTTTCGTCGGTCTTGATTTCTGCCTCATTTTTTCTCTTCTTCTTGGTTGTGTTGTCGTTGCATGCTACCAGAGCAAACATGCAGAACAGACACGCCAAAACAAGGCAGAGCACACGTACAAAAATCTTCATTGTTCTCTGCTCCCACTGTAAGTGGGAACTCCCTCCTTTTGCATTTTTTTAGAGTTTGGGTGTAGAGTTCCTTTGAATTATAGCAAATTTTTCTTTTCTTGTCAAGCCTATTTGTTGGAAAATATCAAACTTTTTTGTTCACAAACCGATCACATTCAGTGATTTTCACCAAGAACGCACACCACAATTTGTCACTATAATATATACGCGCGCCGCGCACGCGCATTGCAGGCAAAAAAAGGCAGCAGACGACGGGTGCCCTGCACCCTTGTCTGCTGCCCTCAAGGAGGGGCGCCGCCCCCACCGCAAAAGCACCCTCAGACCAGCTTCACACCATACTGCTCAAACCAAAAATCCAGCTGGCAAAGCCATGCGATAAGCTGCGGACGTGCCATCAGTTGCCCGAACCACGTGCTGTTTTCCCCCTCAAGCAGACTTTTCAAGGATCCCATGTTCAGCATGCTCCTCAGAAATCCGTCGCTGGAAAGACGTCGCATCAGCATCTCCCGCACCAACACCTCATACTGTGGATTGTGCGTTTTTGGATAGGGACTTTTCTTGCGCCAGAGCACACGCTCAGGCAAATAATCGGCCATGGCGCGGCGCAAAAGCGCCTTTTCGGTGCCCCCCTCAAACTTGATCTCCCATGGCACGTTAAACACGTACTCAAGAATACGGTGGTCGGCAAAGGGCACACGCACCTCCACAGCCTCGTACATGCTCATGCGATCCTTGCGCTCCAGCAGATTGGCCATAAAATAACGTGTGGAAAGCCACGTCGCACGACGGGAAAGGCGCATGCTATCGCTTTCCCCCTCCACCACAGGGCACCCGTCAAGTGAAGCTCGGAAGGCCGCCTGCATATAAGCAAGCCCCTCGCTTGCGCGTACCGCCTTTGCGTCAAAAAGCCCTACGCGCACCGTAGGATCGTGCACCCACGGAAAGAAATCGCGCGAAAGCATTTCAGGGCGGTAAAACCACGGATACCCCCCAAAGATCTCATCAGAGCACTCGCCCGAAAGCACCACAGTATGCTGCTTTTTGATCTCACCGCAATAATAAATAAGCGAGGAATCAATATCCGCCTGCCCCGGGAGATCGCGCGCGAGGGTCGCCTCATAAAGTCTTGCCGCCACGATCTCGGTGGGGGCGGTAAGGACGGTATGGTGCGTGCCAAGGTGCTCGGCAAGCTCAGCTGCATAGGCATCGTCGCCCGCAGGCTGAAAAAGCGTTGGAGAAAAGCTTTCCCGATTGCCCTCATATTCAAAGGAATACGTGGAAAGCTTTTTCCCCCGCTTTGCCAGCTCACGCGCCGCAATGGCAGAAAGCGAGGAGGAATCAAGGCCACCTGAAAGCAGCACCGCCAGAGGCACGTCGCTGTCAAGCTGACGTACGGTAGCATCGACCAGCAGCTCACGCACGCGGGCGGCGGCGGTAGCGGCATCGTCACAGCAAACGTCGGCACGCAGCTGCCAATAGGGCTTTACAAAAAAGCCCTCGCGCGAAAGCGTCGCGCAGTGCCCCGGCAAAAGAGGCTTGATATGCCGAAAAACGCTTTGATGCGGCAGTGTGACGGGGGCAAGAAACAACAGCTGCCAAAGCCCCACCTCGTCTACCTCGGGTGGGATCTCGCTATGCGAAAGCAACGCCTTGATCTCAGAGGCAAAATAGAATTTAGTGCCCATCTGCGCATAAAAAAGAGGCTTGACTCCCAGACGGTCGCGCGCGAAAAACACGGTGTTATCGCTTTCATTATGCACGGCAAAGGCAAAAATGCCGTTTAAGTGCGTGGGCGCCTGCTCCCCAAAAATAATATAGCTCCACAGCACCGTCTCCGTATCACAGTCGGTAAAAAATACTGCACCGTGCTTTTTAAGCTCGGTACGCAGCGCGGCAGCATTATAGATCTCACCGTTATATACGATAGTATATCGCTTGCGCCGAAACAGGGCGCTCATCGGCTGCTTGCCGCCTGCAGGATCCATGACCGCCAATCGATTGTGATAAAAGCAAACGCCGCCGGCCATATGCAAGCCGCTGTCATCCGGGCCGCGGCGCGCCATGGTCCTGCCCGCTGCTATTACGGCGGCCCCATCATTGCTTTTCGGGTTCTCAAAATCTATACACCCGTTAATAGAACACATATGCCTCACCTCGTTATATCGTATGAGCCACAGCGGCACACGGTGCATATTCTGATAATGAGCTATCAGCGAAAGGAGTACTCTATGAAGATCGTATTGATGAAATCCCCCGGGATCCTCGCGCCGCTCTTGCGCAGAATTTTCCATATCCGCAAAAAATAAGGAGAACGCCTCCACGCAGCGTGGAGGCGTTCTCCTTATTTGCTTTCAATGAGATATATGGCACCCTTGCGCACCTCAACAAGCGCACAGTTGCCCGTGATCTCATTACTGACGGCATAGCCGCAATCACGCGTAAGGCGTGCGTTCTTAAGGGGATATTTGCACCCTTGCACCGTCACGCCCTTCACCACCTCGTCAACGGCAAGGAGCGAAAGATACCGAAAGGCGCTGCGTGCGATCAGTGCCCCCGTATTTTTTAAATACCGTACACGGTTGAAGCCATCGGTGATGACGGCATGCACGTGCCTTTTTGCCAGATATTCAAGCACGGCAAGATTGGAGAGCGTATGATCAAGACGCCCTGAAAGGCCGCCGATGATCACAATGTCGTCAGCACCGCGCGACAGCGCGAGATCCACGGCCAGCTGCGTGTCGGTGCGGTCCTTTTCGGCAGGTACCTGAAGGATCTCCTCTGCCTCGGGCAGGGGGCCGTTACCGATAGAATCAAAATCACCCAAAAGGATCCCCGGCACCACGTCAAGGCGGCGCGCATTATGCCAACCGCTGTCAGCCGCAACGGTAAGCACGCCGTCGGTCGGGCGCTCCGAAATGGCGGTGGAGTCGATCTCGCCGCCAACGTATATGTAGGCCTTCATTATTTTTTGCTCCAATCGTTTTTGTTCTTTAATTCCTCATACATGGCAAGAAATCCTTTATGGCGTGACGGGGCGATCCTCCCCTCGCGCACCGCCTCAAGAATGGCACACCCCTCTTCCTTCGTGTGCGTGCATTTGGTATAGCGGCAGGCACCGATATACGGCTCAAATTCGCGCATGACCAAGGGCAGATCCTCACGGCGGAAAAAGTCAAATCGGACAAAATCAAGCATGCTGAAGCCGGGGGTGTCGGCGATATATCCCTCGCCCACGGGATAAAGCTCTACGCGGCGTGTGGTATGCTTGCCGCGTGCGATCTTTTGGCTGATCTCACCCGTTTCCAGCCCAAGGCGCGGGTAAAGGGCATTCATCAGCGTGGATTTTCCCACACCCGAGGCCCCCGAAAAAGCGGCGATACGGGTGCCGAGATTTTCCGAGATCCATGCGCGAAGCCCATCTATGCCCGTCGCCTCCACTGAGGACAGGCAAAACACGGTAAAGCCTGCTTTTTCATAGATCTCCTTTAGCTCGTCGGCGCGAGCGGGGTCAACGTCACGCTTACAAATGACGGGCACAGGCTCGATGCCATTGTACTCAGCGATCGCAATAAGCTTATCGATCGTTTCGGTGACGGGTGCGGGCTGCGCCGCCGCAAAGGTGATAAACAGGACACCGAGATTCGCCATGGGGGGTCTGATCAGGGCGCTGCTGCGCGGTAAGATCTCAGCGATCACAACGCCCCCACCGTCATCACCCTTCACCGCCTCAGCCGTATAGCGCATCACCGCCGTTTCGTCGTAGCGCACACGCACGCGATCCCCCACCAGGGGCGAGAGGCCCGCATGACGGAAATTGCCCTTGGCGCGTGAAAAAACGGTCTTTCCCGAAAGAGGCGTTGTACCGTTATCCAATTTTATCTCATAAAGACCGCCGAGCCCGCGCAGCAGGCAACCGTTTTCCTCGTATTGCATAAAGCTTCCCTTCTAAAAAATAAATGCCAGCACGCTGCCGAGCAGCCCCGTTGCAAACAGTGCCACAACAACAACGAAAATCAACAAAAAAAGCGCCAGTAAATTTGCCACCGCAAGACGCTTTAACGTCATACGGGGCTTTTTATTTTGATCCTTCAAAGCCAACCCACCTCCAGCACACTACCCGACATTAGTATGCCCGACAACGGGGGAATTATTGCTTATTCTGTTCCACCTTGCATTCAGCGCGGCGCAGCTGGCCGCACGAGGCGTTGATATCCGCGCCCAGTCTGCGACGAACGGTGGCGCGAATGCCATTCTCCTCAAGCACTGCGGCAAAGCGAGATACCGCCTGCTTGCCCGCGCGCTGAAAGCCACTTTCCTCAACCTCGTTGACAGGGATCAGATTGACGTGGATCGGCATGGTCTCAGTGCGTGTGCGCAAGCTGCGATTAAGCAATACAGCCAAGCGCTTTGCCGCATCGGGGCTATCATTTTTGCCTGCGATCAGCGTATATTCAAACGAAAGGCGTCTGCCCGTTTTTTGGTAATAGCGGCGGCAGGCAGCCAGCAGCTCTGCTATCGGGTAGCGGCGGTTGATCGGCATAATGCCATTGCGTGTCTCATCGTCAGCGGCGTGCAGCGAGATAGAAAGCGTAATAGGCAGATCATATTCAGCCAGGCGATCGATCTGCGGCACAAGGCCGCAAGTGGAGAGCGAAATGTGGCGATAGCCGATATTCTGCCCCTCGGCGTGATTGACCAGCCGCAAAAACTTTATCACGTTATCAAAATTATCCAGTGGCTCGCCAATGCCCATCATCACGATGCCGCCGATACGCTCGCCGCTGTCCTTAGCGGCGGCGATCACCTGCCCTAAGAGCTCGGACACAGTGAGATTCCGCACACGCCCACCGATAGTGGAAGCGCAGAATTTACACCCCATTGCGCACCCAACCTGCGAGGAAATGCAAATCGTCGTGCCGTGCTCATAGTGCATCACCACGCTTTCCACGCACTGACCGTCAGAAAGCTCAAACAGATATTTTACCGTGCCATCAAGAGCAGACACCAGCTTTTTGCGCACACGCGGCAAGCTGTGCGTGGATACAGTATACAGCTTTTCCCACGTTTTTTTGCCGATATTGGTGATTTCCTCGGGCATACGCCCTGCGTGCAGCTGCGAAAAAAGCTGACCCGCACGGTAGCGCGGCTCACCAAGACTCTGGAGCAGCGCGCCAAGCTCCTCCTTGTCAAGAGAAAGCAATTCCTTTTTTTCTTCCATAGCTTATCCTTTTTTACGGCGCAGCTTGGCAATAAAGAAGCCATCCGTGCCGTGCGTATCGGGGGCCAGCGTAAGCATACCCTCCGTAAAGATCTCCCCCACCCTGAAGGGCTCAGGCGAAAACTCGGGGTGATTTTTCAAAAAAGCCGCCACCTGCTCCTCGTTTTCGGGGGGCAGCAGCGTGCAGGTGGAGTACAGCAGCACGCCGCCCTCGGCGACAAGTGGTGCCGCCGCCTCTAAGATAGCAGCCTGCACAGGCACAAGACCTGCGGCGTCGTTTATGTTTTTATAGCGAATATCGGGCTTTTTGGCAAGCACGCCGAAGCCCGAGCAGGGCACGTCACAAATAACGTGCGAAAACTCACCGAGCATCCCTTTATCGGCGGTGCGTGCATCAGCCGCGGCGGCAGTTATAATCGTAATTCCAAGCGTTTCGGCGCCGCGGCGAATGAGTGAAAGCTTGTTTTCATGCAGATCAAAGCTCTGCACCACGCCGGTATTTTGCATATTGAGTGCCGCCCCAAAGGACTTGGAGCCGGGCGCCGCACACAGGTCGATCACGCGCGCGCCCGGCGTGACGTCAAGCGCCTGTACCGCAAGCTGCGAGGCCTCGTCCTGCACGAAGCAGAGCCCGTCGGCCAGCAGATCGTGGAGCGGTGCATCAGCAGGCAAACAGACCCCGTACGGGGCGTTTTCCGTCGGCTTTGCTCCCGGCACGCGTGCCAAGAAATCCTCGCGAGAAAGGCGAAGCGTATTCACGCGCACGGTGATCGGTGCGTGCGTATCAAATGCTGACAACAGCGTTTCGGTACGGGCCATGCCAAACAAACGGCAAAAATGCGTAGCCGTTTCAACAGGCACAGAATAACGCACCGACAAATAAGAAAAAGGCTCCGCCTCGCGATCGGGATAGGTGATTTTCTTGCCCTCTCGGCAAAATCCGCGCAGCACGGCATTGACAAAGCCCTTGCTGCGGCGCGGCGCCAATGCCACTGCCTCACTGACAGCCGCGTGATCGGGCACACGGTCAAGATACAGCAGCTGATACAAAGCCTCGCGCAGGATCATGCGCACCTCTTTTTCAATGGCAGAGGGGGCCACGGTAGCGCGCGTATCAATGATATGATCCAGCGTGATACGATGCTCGATCACCCCATAAAAAAGCGTAGTGACCAGCCCCTTATCCTTACCGTCAAGCGCTGTGCGCGACAGCGCAGCATCCAGCGCACGGTCGGCATATTGCCCTGCGGCCTCGGCGCGCAGCAAAATGTCAAGCGCCACGGCACGGGCACCTTTTTTAGGTGAATTGCCGCCCTGCGGCACAGGCATACGTGTCATCAGCGACGGCGGGAATGACTGCCCGCAATTACAAGAAGACGTAAAATACTCAAAAGTCCCACGGCAAGCGCGGCCACATAGGTCATTGCCGCCGCACTCAGCACGCGGCGCGAGCCGCGCAGCTCCTCGTCATTCATTGTGCCCGACACACTGAGGCAGCGCATCGCACGGCGGCTGGCGTTAAATTCCACAGGAAGCGTGACCAGCTGAAAGACCACCGCAAGAGAATACGCGGCAATACCGAGAAACATCAGCCACTCGCCCATCAAGGGTGCGGCGTATGCAAAAATAAGGCCGATGAAAAACAAAGGCATCGCAAGACGCGAGCCGATATTACAAACCGGCACCAGCGCCATACGCAGCCACAGCGGCGCATACCTTTTCTTGTGCTGCAAGGCGTGCCCCGCCTCATGTGCGGCCACCCCGACTGCCGCCACGTTGTTGCCGTGATATACGGCAGACGACAGGCGCAACACTCTCGCACGGGGGTCGTAATGGTCGCTTAGCTCCCCCTGCACCATCTCTATCGTAACGTCAGATAAGCCATTGCTGTCAAGAATACGGCGCGCCACATTAGCCCCCGTCATCACAGGACGAAGCAGCTGCGAGGCACCCGTACGGTAAGCAGATTTCACGCGCATTTGCGCCCACATAGCAAGCAAAAAGCCGGGCAATACGATCAGCAGCGTCCAATCCCACCAAAAAAATCCAAACATAGGCTATTCCTTTCTTATTTCAATATGTCACCCACGGCAATACGGCGGCCGCGAATGTAATCGGCGGCGCTCATACGCCCCTTGCCCTCGGGCAGCACGCGCGTGAAAAGCACACTGCCACGCCCGCAGGCCACCTCAACGGCACCGTCAAGCGAAAGCACCGTGCCGGGGGCGGCATTCACACTCGCACGCCCCAAACGGCTTTCTATTATTTTTAACAGCTTCCCATCGGGAGTATGCGTAAAGGATAGCGGGATCGGCGACAGGCCGCGCACGGTATTATGGACCGCACGGGCATCAAGGCTGAGATCAAGCAGGCAATCAGCCTTTTCGATCTTGGCGGCATAGGTGGCCCTCGCGTGGTCCTGCGCAACAGGCGTGATCCTTCCCTCCTCAAGCCCCCTCAGTGTGCTCAAAAGCAACGCGGCACCCGCCTGACCGAGCTTGTCGTGCATATCCTCAAAATTATCGTTTTCGCCGATCGGTAAGGCAACACTTTCCAGCATATCGCCCGTATCAAGTCCCTCATTCATCAGCATCGTGGTGATACCCGTTTGCGTGCAGCCCTCCATAATGGCGCGCTGCATGGGCGCGGCGCCCCGATACTGCGGCAGGAGCGACCCATGCACATTTACACACCCAAGGCGCGGTGCATTCAGTACGGACGGGGGCAAAATTTTGCCGTAGGCCACTACCACGATCACGTCGGGGGCAAGTGCCGCCAGCTCAGCATCAAACGCACCGTTTTTTAAGGTCGTTGGCTGAAAAACGGGAATTCCCTGCTCCTGTGCGTAGACCTTCACGGGGGGCGGCTGCAGCTCGTAGCCGCGACCCTTCGGCTTATCGGGCTGAGTGACGACACCCACGATCTCGGCGCCCACCTCTACCAGTGCGCGAAGTGAAAACAGGGCAAAATCGGGCGTGCCCATAAATAAAATACGCATCAGTATTCGTCCTCTTCAAGCATACGGGTCACCTTGTCAATGTAAAGATGCCCGTCAAGGTGGTCGATCTCGTGGCAAAAGGCACGTGCAAGAAAATCGTGAGCGGTGACCTCAAATTCCTCGCCGTGGCGGTTTGTGGCACGTACCGTTACGTGCTGGGGGCGCTTCACAAGGCCATAGCGACCGGGTACAGACAAGCACCCCTCAGCGCCCTCCTGCTCACCGGCTCTGGCAATGATCTTGGGGTTGATCAGCTCATAGACCTCCCCCTCCTCGACCTCTACCACGGCAATGCGCCGCAATATGCCGACCTGCGGTGCGGCAAGTCCCACGCCGTTGGCGGCGCGCATGGTATCGATCATATCGTCAAGCAACGTTAAAATACGCGGCGTGATCTCTTCTACGGGGCGACAGGTCTTACGCAGCACCTCGTCGCCTACCTTGCGAATTTGTAATTTTGCCATTGTTCTCTCCTTATAAAGCAGATGGATTAAAATCAACCGTCAGTAACGGCGTGTATGGCTTTTGCCTTCCAAAGGCATCGAGCAGCTCGCCAAACATAGCGCGCGTGCGGCGATTAAGGGCGCATTTGATGACCATACGCATACGGTATTTTCCGTCAGCGCGATAAACAGGCGCCTCAAACGGGCCAAAGGCAATAAGCTTCACGTCATGATAATCGGCTGCTAACAGCTTAGCAAGCTCCTCGGACAGTGCACGCGCGGCTGGCATGAGCTGATGCTCGCTCGTGTGTGAGAGCGTAAGCAGCACGATGTCGCAAAAGGGCGGAAAGACCAGCGCACGGCGCAAGCGGATCTCACGCTCATAAAATGCCTCGTAATCCTGACTGCACGCAAGCCTGATGACCTCGTGATCGGGATTGTTCGTTTGGATCAGCGCAACACCGCGCTTGCCTGCGCGTCCCGCGCGACCAATGACCTGCGTAAGCATTGAAAAGGTGCGCTCGGCGGCGCGATAATCGTCAAGATACAGTGATGCATCCGCCATCAGTACGCCAACCAGCGTGACCCCCGGGAAATCATGTCCCTTGGTCACCATCTGCGTACCAAGCAGCACGTCAGCCTCACGGCGACGGAAGGCGCCAAGCATCTCGTCATAGGAAAAGCGCGTTCCCGTTGTGTCGGTATCCATACGCAGCACGCGCTTATCGGGCAGCAGAGTCGCCAGCTCCTGCTCCACGCGCTGGGTGCCGTACCCGAGGCGCGCGAGATGGGGGGAGCCACACGACGGACAGGTTTTCGGCAAAGGCCTTTTTCTGCCGCAAAAATGGCAGAGCAGATATCCCTCATCGTATTGCCCCTTATTGGTATGATAGGTAAGCGTCACACTGCACGACGGACAGGTGAGCGCCTCTCCGCACGCACGGCAGGACACCACGTGGTTATAGCCACGGCGATTCAAAAACAAAATCGACTGGTTACCGTCCCGCGCGTTTGCCAGCAGGCTCTCGCGCAGGCGCGCACCGATGGGCGATAGATTTCCCTCTCCCGCCTCGCCGCGCATATCGGCAATTTCAACAACGGGCAGCACCGCACCCGCATGGCGCTTTTTCAACTGCAGGAGCGTATAACGACCCTCCTTGGCCTTTTTATAGCTTTCAAGCGAGGGCGTTGCCGAGCAAAGGAGCAGCGTCGCGCGGTTATAAGCGCAGCGCCAGCGCGCCACGTCGCGCGCATGGTACTTGGGATTCATATCGGACTTGTAGGTATGCTCATGCTCCTCATCAATGACGATAAGACCGAGATCCTTCACAGGTGCAAAGACTGCAGAGCGCGTGCCGACCACAACGTCAGCCTCACCCTCCAGCACACGGTGAAAGGCATCCAGGCGTTCACCCGCACTAAGACCCGAATGCATCACGGCCACGCGTTGCCCGTAGCGCGAGCAGAAAATAGCCAGTGTCTGCGGTGTCAGGGCGATCTCAGGCAGCAGCACGATCACGCCCTTGCCCTTTTCCAGCATACGGTCGATGGTCTTGAGCATCATCGGCGTTTTGCCGCTGCCTGTGATACCGTGCAGTAAAATAGCGTGCGCTTGTCCGTCGTCCGTCAGCCTTTCGATTTCGGCAAAGACACCTGCCTGCTCCTCATTGAGTGTAAAATCATGCGGCAAGGCATTCCCCTCGGGCAGGTTAGCATACGGGTTGCGCCACACACGCGTAACGGTTTCACGCACCAGACCCTTTTCAATAAGTGCATCCGTGACGGGCTTACCAATGCCCGCATCGCGCAAGGCCTCACTTGACAGTTCGCCGTCAAGCAGCAAAGTCAGCGCCTCGCGTTGACGCTCACCAAGGCGTGGCGCCTTTTTTTCACCCAACAGCAGGGCTCGCACGTCTGCCTTGGGCAGTGCCAACAGATAGCTTTTTTGCTCCTTTTCGGCCATCGCGTGCTTTTGCGCAAGCTCAAGGGAAAGGTAGCCTGCACGCACCAGCTTTTTTAAATATCCCTCAGTCGCCTCGCCGAAGCGCGCCTGCAGACTGTCAAGGCGCACGGGTCCCACACGGCGCACGTGTGCCAGCAAAAATGCCTCGTCGGTCGAAAGCCTTGTCATATCGGTCGGCAAAAGGCCTGTTGCACGGTAGCTTTCCACAAGCCCTGCAAGTGCCCCTGCGGGGATCATCGCGTGCACAGCGTCACCCGTGGCGCAAAGCGTGGTCTCCCGCAAAAAAACGACAAGCCCCTGCATTTCCTCAGACAGTGAAATGCGGGGCGTGGTCACCGAAAGGATCGGCTTTACGGCATCGCAATCGCTGGTGGACGAAACGTCTGTCACCAGCCCCATGCGACGGCGATTTCCACCCCCAAACGGAACGGTAACAAAGCCGCCCGCCTTTACCTGCTCGGATAGATGCGCGGGGATACCGTAAGTATATTCTTTGTCAAGAAAGTGGGGGGCATCCAGCAATCTGACCTTGGCAAAAAGTGGCATATGTCCCCCTCCTTTCCAAAATGCTTCGGGGCTTAATCAGCCTCGTTCTCTTCTTCCTCCCCAAGGACTGCCTCGGGCGCATCAACAATGCGATACTCACCGTCGTGAATGCTGTCAATGGCGTTCTTCACTGCCTTTTTGTCCGCCAGACGCTGGTCGATGAGGGACACGATATTGCCGCTGCCCTCCTTGCTGCCCGTCAGCGTTGCCTCAGCGGCGGAGCGCTGTTTTACGTATTCATCGGTGATCAGGCGTGCACACTTTGCCGTAGCAATAGCCAGCTCATAGCGATTAAAATTGCCCTTTGTCAGTTCATCAATCGTGGGATAAATCATTTCTATTCTCCTTACAAATGTGTATTATGTTTCAAAGTAAGATCTGCACGCCTCGGGATTGCGGGAAAGCGCATGTGCCTCGGCACGAACGATCGCGCGGATATCTGCCACAGCCTCGTCAATACCGTTGTCGTAGTTATACACCACGTAATCGTAGTCGCCGATATAGGTCAGCTCCTCACGTGTGCGCGCAAGACGCTGCTTGATCTTTTCCTCAGTTTCGGTGCCACGGCCGCGAAGCCTTGACTCCTGTACGGCAAACGAGGGGGGCAGCAGCATGATCAGCACTGCCTCGGGATATTTTTTCTTGATCTGTGCGGCACCTGCCACCTCGATCTCAAGCAAAAGATTGCAGCCGCTGTCAAGCACGGCATACGCTTCCTTCTTCGGCGTGCCGTAAAAGTTGCCGCAATATTCGGCGTGCTCCAGCATCTCATCCGCGGCAATGCGACGGCGAAACTCAGCCTCGGTCAAAAAGTGATAATTCACACCGTCCACCTCGCCGGGGCGCGGTGCGCGCGTGGTGGCCGACACCGAATAACGGTAATTATCCTCAGCAAGCAAACGGGAAAGCACCGTACCCTTGCCGCTGCCCGCAGGCCCTGACACCACGATCAAAAGTCCTTTTTTAGTGCCGCAGCTCATTCGTTCTCGCCGCCTTCCTCATCATCGCCAATGGTCTCGTCAAGCAGGCGGTTGGCGATCGTCTCGGCCTGGATCGCAGAAAGGATCACATGCTCGCTATCGGTAATGATCAC
Source organism: Oscillospiraceae bacterium (assembly GCA_015064125.1). Taxonomy (GTDB): domain Bacteria; phylum Bacillota; class Clostridia; order Oscillospirales; family CAG-272; genus Firm-07. The sequence continues at coordinate 14,932 of SVSV01000011.1, read as the reverse complement.
AGCGCGTGTACGGCGCCCACAGGTGACGTCAATGGTGCGTCCCTCATCCTTTGCGTCCTGGATCAGACGCTTAACGGGGGCGGAATCGGGGCTGACAAGCGCTACCATACGGTTGGCCGCAACCATGTTACCAAAGCCGATGTTGATGAATTTCATATTCGTTTTCCTTCCGTGCGTGATATTTATACAGCATATATTATAATACAATTTAAGTGCTTTGTCAATCAAACTTCAAAAAAACTTTACTTTTCTTTTCTCCAACTTGTTATAGGAACAAATTTAAAGAGGGCTTTTGCGCGAAATATTTAGCCCGTTTCTCAAAAAAATTGCAAAAACCCCTTGCAAAAAGGGGCAAAATAAGGTAAAATAAGACTAACCATAACTTTGCCCGTTGCGGCAAGGCAAAATAATCTAATCATATACTTCGGAGGTATAAAATGGTAGTAGCAGGCGATTTCAAAAATGGCGTTACCTTTGACGACGGTCAGGGCAACGTATTGCAGGTAGTAGAGTTTCAGCACGTAAAGCCCGGCAAGGGTGCCGCTTTCGTGCGCACCAAGCTGAAGAACGTCATTACCGGTGCGGTGATCGAAAAGACCTTCAACCCCACTGATAAGTTCGAAAATGCTTATATCGAGCGCAAGGAGATGCAGTACTCCTACAATGACGGTGACCTTTACTACTTTATGGATATGGAAACCTTTGATATGCTCCCCCTCAACAGCGACAAGCTGCCTGAGAGCTTTAAGTTTGTCAAGGAAGAAATGCTTTGCAAGATCATTTCCTACAAGGGCAACGTATTTGGCGTAGAGCCCCCCACATTCGTTGAGCTGGCCGTAGCCAATACCGACCCCGGCTTTGCCGGCAACACTGCCACCAACACCCTGAAGCCCGCTACGCTTGAGACCGGTGCCGAGATCAAGGTGCCCCTTTTCATCAACGAGGGCGACGTGCTGAAGATCGATACCCGTACGGGCGAATATCTCTCCCGTGCCTGATCCCTTCAAAGGAGGCTTATCATGATGAATTTAACCGAAAAGGCTGCTTACCTCAAGGGCCTTGCCGATGGGCTTGAGCTCTCTAAGGACACCAAGGAGGGCAAGCTGATCGCAGCTCTTATCGACATGGTCGACGCCCTTGCCGCCAAGGTTGACGAGCTTGACTGCGACGTTGAGGAGCTTAATGATTACTGCGAGGAGCTTGATGAGGACCTGCACGACGTAGAGGAGGTTCTGCTTGACGAGTACGACGACGAATGCGACGGCTACTGCGACGAGTGCGAGCTGGCTGACGAGTGCGAGCTGTGCGAGGATACCTACGAGGTAGAGTGCCCCGCCTGCGGCGAAAAGGTCTGCTTTGACGAGGACGTAGATCCCACCGATCTTGCCTGCCCCGCCTGCGGCGAAAAGCTGCTGGAGGGCGACGAGGAATAAAAGAGCTTCACCCCGCGAGCACATTACGCTCGTGGGGTGCTCTTCCATTTATAAGAGGAAATCCCGAAATCACACTCGGATATCAAAAAATTTAGAAAAGTTTTAAAAATCTCTTGACAAATTTCTTGGGATCTGCTATACTATTTTTAGAATAATTCTAAAAGGAGGTGGCGTATGGTTCCAAAGCGCGCCGCAGTTTTGCAGGTCCTACAGGACTCCGAGGGGCATTTACAAGCCGATGAAATTTACAAACGCGTAAAGGCCTATTACCCGCATATGGTGCTTGCCACCGTATACAACAACCTGCACGCCCTCACCGAGGAGGGCTACATCCGCCACGTAAAAACCGCCACAGGTGCCGATTTTTATGACAAGACCGCAACACCGCATGAGCACGCACTTTGCACAGTCTGCGGCAAGCTGATCGACGCGGATCTCGGAAGACTCGGGGACGTGGGCGAGCTTTTACGCAAGAACGCCTCGGTTCCAATCCTATCCTACGACCTTATTTTACACACCGTTTGCCACGATTGTGCAAACAACAATAAACAGTGATAAAGGAGATTTCAACCATGAGTAAAGCATTAAAGGGCACGAAGACCGAACAAAATCTGCTGTCCGCCTTTGCGGGCGAGAGCCAGGCACGCAACAAATACACCTATTTTGCCAGTGTCGCTAAAAAAGAGGGCTACGAGCAGATCAGCGCTATCTTTGCCAAAACCGCCGACAACGAAAAGGAGCACGCCAAGATGTGGTTCAAGCTCCTGGGCGAGCTTGGCACCACCGCTGAGAACCTTGCTGCTGCTGCCGCAGGCGAAAACTACGAGTGGACCGATATGTATGCTACCTTTGCCGATGAGGCTGAGGCTGAGGGCTTTGTCGAGATCGCAGAAAAATTCCGTGCGGTGGCCGCCATTGAAAAGACACATGAGGAGCGCTATCTCGCACTGCTGAAGAACGTAGAGATGCAGGCAGTATTTGAAAAGAGCGAGCAGACCATGTGGGAATGCCGCAACTGCGGTCACCTTGTCATGGGCAAAAAGGCCCCCGAGGTTTGCCCCGTTTGCGTACATCCGCAGAGCTTCTTTGAGGTTCGCGCAGAAAACTACTGATCAAATAGAAGAAAAAGCCGACCACGGTCGGCTTTTTTCTTTTGCGTGCTTATTTTTTCGGCCACGGCGTGTATACTAAACGTAGCCGCACGGATAGTGAAAAGGAGCGCATATGAAAACCTATTTGTTTGATTTTGACGGCACGTTGGTGGACTCGATGCCCGCCTACGGTGCCATGATGCTTGGTATCTTACAGGAAGAAAAAGCCACATACGGGGCCGATATTTTAAGAATTATCACGCCACTCGGCTACACCCTGACCGCCGAATATTTCATCAAGCATTGCGGTGTAAAAAGGTCACGGGATGATCTGATCAACACGATGGAGAAGCGCGCCAAAGAGGCTTACGCCACCACCATTCCCGCCAAGCCTCACGTGCCGCAGGTGCTGCACGCACTGAAGGCGCAGTGCTGCTCATTAAACGTTTTAACGGCAAGTCCGCATACCATGCTTGATCCGTGTCTGCAGCGACTTGGTCTCACCGACCTCTTTGATCATGCGTGGTCGTGTGAGGATTTTGGCATGAGCAAATCCGACACGAAGATTTATCAAGCAGTTGCCGCAAGGCTCGGCTGTGCCACAAAGGACGTCATCTTTTTAGACGACAATCTGGGCGCTGATACCGCTGCGAAGGCGGCTGGCATGACCGTGTACGGCGTCTTTGATGCATCCTCGCAGGACGATGCCGAAAGGATCAAAGCCGTCACCGACCGCTATATCTGTGACTTTCTTGAGCTTTTATCCTGACAAGGCCCATAACGGTATGAGATAAGCCCAAAAAGGCATCGCTCCACTGTGGTGGGGCGATGCCTTTTTTTACTTTTGCTCCTTTACGGTTTCGGCAAATGCACTGGCAAGGCCTGCCATAGATTGCAGATCCGAAGGAATGATGATCTTTGTTGCCTGACCATCGGCAACCTTGGCAAGTGCCTCAAAGCTCTTAAGGGTCAGCACCTCACGGCTGGGATCAGCCTCCTTGAGCATACGGATACCCGTTGCAGTTGCCTCCTGCACCTTAAGAATTGCCTCAGCCTCACCCTCAGCCTCGCGGATCTTCACCTCACGCTCAGCCTCAGCACGCAAGATAGCGGCCTGCTTTTCAGCCTCGGCATCAAGAATAGCGGATTGCTTACGGCCCTCTGCCAGCAAAATGGCCGAATTCTTTTCACCCTCGGCACGCAGGATCAGCTCACGGCGCTCACGCTCAGCCTTCATCTGCTTTTCCATGGCATCCTGGATCTCACGGGGCGGAATGATGTTTTTCAGCTCCACGCGGTTCACCTTAATGCCCCACGCATCGGTTGCTTCATCAAGAATGGTACGCATACGGGTATTGATGGTGTCGCGCGAGGTAAGCGTGCCGTCAAGGTCAAGCTCACCGATCATATTACGCAGAGTAGTCGCCGTCAGATTTTCGATCGCAAAGATCGGGTTTGTAACACCGTAAGCATACAGCTTACAGTCAGTGATCTGGTAATACACGATGGTGTCGATCTGCATGCGCACGTTATCCTTCGTGATCACCGACTGGGGCGGGAAGTCAACGACCTGCTCCATCAGATTTACGCGCTTGCTGATACGGTCGACAAAGGGGATCTTCAGGTGAAGGCCGTTTTTCCAGGTCTCCTGATACGAGCCAAGTCGCTCTACGACGTAGGCGTGTGCCTGAGGCACCACGTGAATGTTGGTGATCATCGCGATCAATACAAGTGCGGCGATGATGCAAAGTGCAATGATAAGTCCTGTCATTGTGTTCTCCTTTTTTCTTCTTCAAAATTATTTTACGATCAATTTTACGCCGCGGATCTCAAGCACCTCTACCTCTTCTCCTGCGGCAATAACACGCGCGGGATCGACAGCGCGGGCAGACCATCTCAGGCCATTTACCTTGACCTCGCCCGTTTCCTTGATATTGCAGATCTCCTGCGTGACAAGCGCAGTGGCACCGATCAGCGCATCAACGTTGGTTTTGGTATTCTTACTCTTTGTCAGCTTTTTGCACAGCGGACGGGTGGCAAATACCAAGGCAAGACCCAGCAATACAAACACCAAGAGCTGCAAGGGCACGGGAACGCTCAAAAAGGCCAATATCATGCAGACAAGGGCCGCGGGGAAAAACCAGATCGCCACGAGATCCGTGGTCAGTGCTTCCATCAAAAGGGCGATAGCCAGTACGGCAATCCAAAAATATTGCATTTTTGCACCTCCTTTCGGGCTTTACAATACTTTCTTGTATTTAGTATAGCATTTTTACCCGATACCTGTCAAGTTCGGCCAAGGCGGATTTTTGACGAAGAAGCTCAATGGGAGCGCTTTTTCAGGCTTTAGCACCCGCACGGTAACTATTTTCACCCCGATAACGTCCGCGCAGACACCTTTTTCACACTTTTAGCCTCACTCAGTAAAGCGCGTCCTTGCCGCGCAGACGGCGAAATACAGTATCGATCCACCCAAGCGGCAAAACGATCGCCGCAAGGCAAAGCGTCAGCGCCAATTCGCGCAGCGTCAGCGGCACGGTACGCAGCACGCTTCCACCAAGATATACGAAGCAAAGCTGCACGGCAGCGACCGCACACATGATCAGTACAAAGGTCGGATTTTTGGCAAGCCCCGCCAGCAGATTGACCCGATCGGTGCGCGCATGAAAGCAATGAAAGACACCCGCAAATATGAAAAGCGCAAAAAATGCCGTCAGCAAGCAAAGCCCATTTGACATCACACGATACTGTGCCTGCACGAAGGGCAGCTTCAGGAAAAGCACGAAAAGCATCACGGTGCACACCGATAAAAAAGCTATACGGGCTGCAATATCTCCCGTAATGATCGGCTCGTCACGCCGCTTAGGGGGCTCGCGCATATAGTGCGGCATCGGCGCTTCGCCTGCAAAGGCAAGGCCACCGAGTGTATCCATGATCAGATTGATCCACAGCATTTGCACCACGGTAACAGGCGCATCGACACCGATAAAGGGACCGATGATAGAAATACCCACCGCACAAAAGTTCATGATCAGCTGCAAGGTGATGAACTTTCTGATACTTTTAAATATGGTGCGCCCGTATAGCACGGCACGGCAAAGCGAGGACAGATTGTCGTCAAGCACCACCACGTCACCCGCCTCCTTGGCGACCTGCGTGCCACTCCCCATTGCAAAGCCCACGTCAGCGCTTTTCAAGGCGGGCGCATCGTTGATGCCGTCACCTGTCATGCCTACCACAAGGCCTTTTTCGGCACACAGCCTTACCAAACGGCTTTTATCGCGCGGCAGGGCACGCGACACGACGGCAAGCCTTGGCAGCGCCTCACTCAGCGCCGCATCATCCAAGACGGCAAGCTCACTGCCATCAAGGCAAACGCTGTTTTTAGAAAGCAGTCCGCACTCTCGCGCAATGCGCACGGCGGTTTCCTTGCCGTCCCCCGTCATCATGACCACCTGCACCCCTGCCCGCTGTAGCGTTTCCACGGCACTGCGCGCCTCGGGGCGACGCGGATCTGCAAAGGCCACCGCACAAAGCAGCGTTAGGGGCGGCAGCTGGTCACCCTGAGGCATAGTGTGCCCCTGTGCCAACAGCAAAACACGCTCCCCGTTCTCCATATGTGCGCGCAAGCGTGCGTAAAAGGCTGCCTTTTCAAATGAAGCATGCCCATTTTCGCCCGTTCGCGCCTTTGTGATAAAGGGCAGCAGCCGCTCAGGCGCACCCGTTACGAACACCCCTCCGTCAGACAATGCCGTTGCCGAAAATTTACGCGTACTGTCAAAAACCAGCCTTTTGCGCACCGAAAACTGCGGCACGGGTACCGATAAAAACGCTTCCAGCAACGCGCGGTCAGTGCTGTTTCCGCCAAGTGCTACAGGCCGCCCGTCGCGCAGACCGCGCTCAGCCCCATTGTTGGCCACAGCCGCCAGCGCCACATGGCTGCCGAGCGCGGGATCGACAGCGCAAAGCGCGCGATAGCTTGCATACTCCCCCATAGCCGAAATATAGCAAACGGGGGTCAGATGCCCTGTCGTCAGCGTACCGGTCTTATCGGTAAACAAAATATTCATGCTCCCCGCCGCCTCAAGGCCCGCGGGCTTGCGGACCAGCACGTTATCGCGCGTCATGCGGCGGATATTGGCAGAAAGCACCACCGCGATCATCATCGGCAGCCCCTCGGGCACTGCCACCACCACGACCGTAAGCGCCAGCATCAGCGCCTGCAGACCAAGCGAAGCCATGTATGGAAAATTACGCACGCGCAGCAGCGTTTCAGGCATGTAAAAATCAGCATCTATCACCAATCGGTGAAACAAAAAGGCCACCGCGCAAACAGCTGCCGCCACGTACCCCACTCGGCTGATCTGCCGTGCCAGATCCCGCAAGCGAGCCTTGAGTGGGCTTTCCCGATCCTCGTTTTGCAATTCACCGGAGATGCCCCCGATCATCGTATGATCACCCACGGCCATGACTACCATCTCGGCCGTGCCGGAAAGCACGACTGTGCCACAAAACAGCGTGTTTTTTGCTATGGGGTCTGCCGAAAATTCCTTCCCGTTTGGCGCCTTTTCTATTTCTCTGCTCTCCCCTGTGAGTGCTGCCTGATCTACCGTGGCGGCACCGTATATCAGCACACCGTCAGCCGGGATCTTATCGCCCGCCGATAACAGCACCACGTCACCCACCACGATTTCCTCGGCCGCGATCTCCATCACCTCGCGGCGCCTCACGCGACATTTTGCGGCGCCGCACATTTCACACAAACGCAAAAAAGAGGCCTCACTCCCATATTCGGAGGCTGTAGAGATCAGCGTAGCCAGCAGGACCGAAACGGCGATGCCAATGGTTTGCGGCCACTCGTGGCTGCGTACGATGAAAAGCAGATTGAGCATTAAGGCCGCCAGCAAAATCTTGATCACGGGATCGCCGAGATTGGCAAGAAACCGTCGCCAGAATCCAATGCGCTTTTTGCTGCTTAAGACGTTTGTGCCGTGTACGGCGCGCGCACGCGCGACCTCGCCCTCGTCAAGCCCCTGCCTTACCCTCATTAAGTCTGTCATTTTTCCCCCTCCTTGTCACTGCTTAACTGTATGCAAAGAAAGGGCTGAAAATGCAATGGGGGACGGCAACCGTGTTGCCGTCCCCCATTTTTCAATGCTTTGGGATCGTATTTTCGTATTTTTCGTGATGGATGACGCCATCGTCAAAGATCTCCTGATCTCCTAAAAGCGCACACAGCTGCTGTGCCGTGACATCAAGATCGTACGTAGTGAGATTAAGATGCAGAACGTCGTTTTCCCGTATATGTCCCCCCGTATAAAAATGCCGCACGGCATTTTCCTGCTTGACGGAAAGCAGCTTGCAGGAGGGTGGCCAAAGAATATCGCGCGGCTCCTTGCCAATGGCAAAGCTCCCCGGCATTGCCTCCACAGTAAGATCAAGCACGTGCAGCGTTTTGCCTGCATTTTCATGATGGATCTCACGCTCCATGGCGATCTCGTTGATCGAATTGGCGCCGACAGCCTCCACGATCACGTAAGCAATGATCACGCCAAGGAAGATCGGCAGGACATTGCCAAAGCCCGACAGCGCCTCGATCGCAAAGGCCATGGCCGTTAAGGGCGTGCGCACCGATGCAGCGAAGAACGATGCCATACCAACCACCACCAGTAGCATGAAATACTGGCCGTCAAGCAGATCAAGGGCAACAAGCGCATCGGCAATGACTGAGCCGATGAGCGCGCCAAAGGAAAGCAAGGGGGTAAACAGACCGCCCGTTGCACCCACGTCGTTTGAAAGAATGACCAGAAGCGAGCGCACCGCCAGCAAAATAAGCGCCGTATACCACGCCACTTGATTGTGCAAAAGCGCCTCGATCAGATGATGACCCGTACCAATAGCCTCGTAATACACACAGCCAATGATCGCCACCACGGCAAATACGGGCGCCACCTTGAAAAAGGTATGCCATTTTTTAAGCTTTTTGTGCAGCAGCCCGCGAATGGCATGCGTGCATTCCCCAAACAAGTAAGCAAACCCACCGCAAAGAAGCCCAACGGGGATCACCACCCAGACAAGCGAGAGCGGCAAGCGGGCCTCAATGGTAAACAAGAACAGTGCACTGCTTTTGCCAAACAAAAAGCAAAGCAATTCAAGCGTGCCCATACCGCACAGCACACTGCTGACAGAGGACATGATCAGAAGAGGCGAAAAGCGGCTGTGCCCTTCCTCAAGGCCGAACAAGACCGCCGTAACGGGTGCACAGGTTGCGGTAGCAAAGCCTGCGGTAGCACCGCCCGTCATCAGATATCTCTCCCACGCGCGGTGATGCTTGCCAAGCACCCGTGCCGTGCCGCTGCCAACGGCAGTACCCATCTGCACAGCAGGCCCCTCATCATTACCAAGCGGAATGCCGCACAAATAGGACAAAAGCGCCGACGTAAATACAAAAATGATATTTCGCAGCCAATGGAAGGTGATCAATCCTCGGATCAACGCCACAGCAGTTGGAATACCGCCGCCGCGCGAATGCGGTGAATACGTCAGGCACAGTGACACCAAAAGCGCCGCGCCAACAGCGCCCAGCACCACAAGTGGGACAAACGCGGGGTTTTCGTGCGCAAAGGCAAAAATGTGATGCGAGACGTCAATGACGCCCTCCGAAAGCACGCGAAAGGCAAATACGATCGCCCCCGTGACCATGCCCGTTACCCCCGCAAATACCACGCAGGGCCAGAGTATGTTCTGAATTTTATGCTTTAACTTCTTTTCTTTCAAGATGACCTCCCCCGCGCAAGGCGGATTTGAAAGAGCTGCTTTCAAGCTATTATTATACTCTTTCTGACTTATTTTGTCAACCGATATTGTATATTGTGATCGATCGATCGCGATTTCAGATATATCCTCGGCAGCTCCCAGTAATTTTCTCCTGTTTTCTCTTGAAAAAGGGCGGTGAATATGTTATAATTTCTTTGACCGTTATCTTGGGAGGATCCTATGCGAAAATTTGATACCAGAGTACAGCATATCAAATATAAAGTTCTGCGCGAGGTCGCACGCGAGGCCTTTGCAGGCACACTCACGGACAACCTGCTTGACCTGCCAAAGCGCATTATCCCCGGCAAAACGCCCTCGATGCGCTGCTGCGTCTACAAGGAGCGCGCCGTGATCGGCGAACGCATCAAGCTGGCCATGGGCGGCAACAAGCAGGATCCAAGCGTCATTGAGGTCATTGACATTGCCTGCGAGGAATGCCCCGGTGGCGGCTATACCGTAACCGATTCCTGCCGCGGGTGCCTCGCGCACCGCTGTGCCGACGTTTGTAAATTCGGCGCCATCAGCTTTGACGAGCATCATACCGCCCACATCGATAAATCCAAATGCGTCAACTGCGGTGCCTGCGCCAAGGTCTGCCCCTATTCGGCGATCGCTAATCGCAAGCGCCCCTGCCAGATCGCCTGCAAGGTCAACGCCATCAAGACCGCCGACGACGGTGTGGCAGCCATTGATCACAGTAAGTGTATTTCCTGCGGTGCGTGCGTATATCAATGCCCGTTTGGCGCCATTTCCGATAAATCCTATATTCTTGACGCGATCGAAATTCTGAAAAACAGCCAAAATAACGAGGCCTATCGGGTATTTGCCGTGGTGGCCCCCTCCATTGCCAGCCAGTTCAAGTATGCAAAATTAGGGCAGGTGTTCAGCGGTCTTTATAAAATGGGCTTTTATGAAATCGCAGAGGCGGCACTCGGCGCCGATATCGTCGCCAAGGCCGAATCCAAGGAGCTGGCCGAAAAGGGCTTTTTGATCAGCTCCTGCTGCCCCGCCTTTGTTTCCTACGTGGAAAAATCCTTCCCCAAGCTGGTGCCCAACATTTCGCAGCATATTTCACCGATGGCGGCTATATCTGCCTACATCAAAACGCAAAATCCCGGCTGCAAGGTGATCTTCATCGGCCCCTGTACAGCCAAGAAGGGTGAAATTAAGAAGGAAACGGTGCGCGATTTCGTTGACGTAGCCATCACCTTTGAGGAGCTGCAGGCCCTCTTTGACAGCCTGGATATCGATATTACCGCGCTTGAGGAGCGAACGCTTAACAGTGCCTCCTATTTTGGGCGCATCTTCGGACGCTGCGGCGGCCTTTCCGACGCCGTTATGCAGGGCCTCAAGGAGCAAGGGCTTGCCGATTTCCCCCTGAAGCCCGCGACCTGCGACGGAATTGAAAATTGCCGCACGGCACTGCTGAAAAAAAGCAAGGACGCCCTTGATGCCAACTTTATTGAGGGTATGGCCTGTACAGGCGGCTGCGTTGGCGGCGCAGGGTGCCTCACACACGGTGAAAAAAACAAGGTCGACGTAGAAAATTACGGTCTGCTTGCACAAAAGAGCATCACCGATGCGGTGCAGGCACTGAATGATCAATGATCACGGCCAGCGGCCTATCTTCAATATGTAAAAAAGGACCCCGTGTGGCAGTTTATTGCCACACGGGGTCCTTTTATGTTGCGAAAACAGATATTTTTCTTATTTTACGATGTAATCTACATCGATACCAAGAATGCCGCAAAGAGCCTCGATAGCTGCACTCTGGTCTCCGTAGGTCACGATATAGTGCTGGCATGCCACCTTCTCGGCAAATTTTTCAACGTCGCCAATTCTGATCTCCAGGGCAGAAAGCTGAGGCGCGGGCTGATCCCAGCCGCATTCCTCCCACTTCGGGGGCTCCTTGCCCTCACCGATCACGACCTGCATGGTATACTTGCCGTCCTTGCAGATCAGGCGGCACATCGTGACCACACCGGTCTTGACCTTAGATACGTTCAAGATACCCTGGCTCAGCATACCAAATGCGGCAGGAAGCACCGTATAGGTAGGGCCGTCCACCATATCAGCTGCCACAAAATCAGGCACACCGGCAAGAACGCTTTCCTCGAAGAATTCATAAAACTCAAGATACCCTGCCAGCTGACCCGTCAGACGGTTCATCATCAGCTGCGTCACAGCACCCAGTGAATCATTTTCGGGCACGGTGGTATAGCCATCCTCGCTCAAAAGCATAAAGATGGGTGCAGGCGGGAAGCCGCAAAGCTTTTTCATGCCGTCCACGTCCTTCAGAGAAATCGAGCGGTAGCCGCGCTCCTTGGCAATGGCCGACACAGCAAGATAATAGCCTGCCGCCTTCATCATTGCCTCATCGTTGGCGGGCTTGAGGAAGTTCCACTTGAGAATGCGGTTTTCTACTACCTCGCGCTTGGCTGCCTCGTCAAGCGCCTCGTATCTTTGCTGGATCTCCAGCATCTCAAAGGTTTCGATCTCAACACCGGTGGTCTTCTTCAGCGACACGCCGTCGTAAAGCGTACCGTACAGGTTCATATCACGGTAACCCGCCATACCCACCTTATCGCAAAGCAGCTGCTTTGCTGCGATCGCTGCACGGCAATAGGCGGCCACAGCAGCGCTCTTTGTCTTTTTACCGATCACGTCATACACGTATTTAAAGGTATAGCCAAGCTGCTCAAAGGTAGCACGCAGACCCGTGGTGCCGGCCTGATCAGCCGTGGTAACAAGTCTATCGCCCTCGTACCAGCCGCAAAGGCCCCACAGCACCATCGGCAGATGGCGGTAATGCTCGGTAACCTTCACCACAGCGTGTGTGGGGATCCAGCCTGCCACACAAACCACAAGCGCATCAAAGCGCTCCTTGTCAAGTGCTGCTACGGCAGCATTGACCTGCACCTCCTCGTAGTCATCGGCAATGGGATACACCGTTACCAGATCAAGACCCTCGGCACGAAGTGCATTCGCCGCAGCCTCACATTTTCTAACAATAACGTCAACAGGCGTATTTACCTCGCCGAAGCCTATAAATGCAATTTTTGCCATCGATTTTCTTCCCTTGTCAATTATTCAAAAGATTATCGCATGCAAGATGCTTTTCATAGCAAGCGGTGTAATCAGCGCCGCTGCTCACATACGTTACGTCAGTCTTCAGCAGCTGTGTTGCCGCCTCTACGCTTTCAAACACACCGACACCCACTGCCGCCAGGATGGCGGACCCAAGGCACGCGGTTTCCTTATTTTTCAGCGTGATCAGACGCTTACCCGTCAAATCGGCCTGCATCTGACACCAAAGCGGGCTGTTGGCGCCGCCGCCCATCGCGCGGATCTCCTGCACGTCAAGACCGAGGTAATCAAGATTTGATTTCAGCATGCACGCCACCGACTCCATGACCGCGCGCACAAAATGGCCGCGACCGTGCTCGGTGGTAAGGCCGACAAAGCAGCCTCTTGCATCGGGATTGTATTTGGGCATCGTGGAGCCGCAAAGGTAGGGCAAGAAGGTCAGCCCATCGCTGCCGGGAGGAATAGCCGCCGCCAGCTCGTCAAGCTCGCGGAAGGAAAACTGCTCACAAAGCGCATTCTTGAACCATTTCAGTGCCATGCCCGCGGTCGGCGTCCAGGACAGCAGACAATACTTATCATCGTAGTTATAATGGCAGGGCACGATACTGGTGGGATCATAGGGAGGCACCTCGGTGGCGGGCATGAACAGCACCATCGTGGTACCCGTCATAACACTCACGATCCCGGGCTTCACCACACCGGCGCCAATGGCACCCGCGATCTGGTCGATGGCACCCGTTACCACCTGCATACCGCAATAGTCGCCGATCTTCACAGCGCTGGAATGAAGCGCAGGAAGCATATCCCTCGTTACACCGATAAAATCAAGCATCTCCTGCCACCATGCAGCCTTGTGGATATCAAAGTAAATGGTGGAGGATTGCAGCGTTTTTTCACTGACGAACTTGCCCGTCATCTTAAACAGGATCCAGTCCTCAAGTAAAAATACGCGCTTGACCTTAGCAAAAATCTCAGGCTCGTGGCGCTTTACCCAAAGCAGCTTGCAGGCAGGCCAGGTGGCGGTGATCTCAGGCTGACCCGTCACCTCATACACGCGCTGATGGCCGAAATGCTGTGCGATCAGCTCCGCCTCCTCAGTAGCACGGTTATCAAGCCACACGATAGCAGGGCGCAGGGGCGTGCCATGCTCGTCGGTCAGGATCAGCGTTTCACACTGCGTGTCAACGGCAAGTGCCTCAACGGCATGGTCCTTCGTGGCCGTTTCGATAGTGCCCTTGACCAGCTGCCAATATTGCTCGGCATCAAATTCCACAATATCGCCGTGCGCGTCGAGCGTGTAATCGGCTGTCAGCGACAGCTTTTGCTCCAAGCGCTCATCAAACACCGCCGTTTTAATAGAGGTGGTGCCGATATCTATGCCCATAAAATTCATAAAAGCCTCCGTTCTCCCCGTCAGCCAATGAGCGACTCATTCTCATGATAGCATCAACGCCTTAGGGTATTTGTTTGTAGAGCATCCTGCCCTTATTTTAAATGATTATATATTATTTGTCAATATATTTACTACCGAAAAATTTTCTATGTTCAGCAGCGACCCCTGTGATATGTAAGGCCCTTCACGCGCCCTTGCTTTTTACTTGCTGCGCCTGCTTACAGCCTCACACAGTGTCGCCAGCGGGCATACGTCGCAGCGCGGACTGCGCGCCGTGCACACGTCGCGCCCGAATTGCACGATGCGATGACAAAAATCACTTTGCTCATCAGGCGGCACAAGCTCGCTTAAGATCCTTTCGACCTTGGTGGGGTCCTTCATGGTGGTAGGATACATGCCAAGGCGACCGCAAATACGAATACAGTGCGTATCTGCTACAATAGCAGGCAGCCCGAAAATATCCCCGCGCAGCAGATTGGCGATCTTGCGTCCGACACCGGGGAGCCTGAGCAGCTCGTCCATCTCGCTTGGCAGCTCACCCCCGAAATCGGTCAAAAGCATCCGCGAGGCATCGATGATATTTTGTGCCTTGGTATGGTAAAGGCCGCACGGGCGCACGATCTCTTCAACGTCAGAAAGCTCGGCGGCGGCAAGCTCGGCGGCGGTGGGATAGCGGGCAAAAAGCTCGCGACAAACGATATTCACACGCGCATCGGTGCATTGCGCCGAAAGGCGCCCCATCACCAACAGCTTAAACGGGTCCCCATCGGCCTCCAGTGCGCAAGCAGCCACGGGATAGATCCTTTTCAGCTCCTCCACCACGGCGCATATTCTTTGCCTTTTTTGCTTTTGCGTCATGACAGCCCTCCTTGCATCCATATATTTACGGTATTTTTAGTATAACATAGGGACAAGAAAAATGTCAAATCTTTTTCAAATAAAGTTGCGCGCGGCACTTGACAAAATAAATTGTGTTTGCTATAATAGTCGAGTAGACAAAAGGTCCTATTTTTTCGGGATGTAGCGCAGTTGGTAGCGCGCCTGGTTTGGGACCAGGATGTCGCAGGTTCAAATCCTGTCATTCCGACCAGGAGGCGTAGCTCAGTTGGTCA
>SVSV01000010.1 GCA_015064125.1 Oscillospiraceae bacterium | reverse complement strand
ATCCCTTGGTTGAGGGTCACGGCAACTTTGGCTCAGTCGACGGTGACGGTGCTGCCGCATACCGTTATACCGAGGCACGTCTTGCCAAGATCTCCGACGAGATGATGGCCGACCTTGAAAAGGAGGTCGTGCCCTTCGGCCCCAACTTTGATAACCGCCTGCGCGAGCCGCTGGTGCTGCCCTCCCGTTTCCCCAATCTTTTAGTAAACGGATCGGTCGGTATTGCGGTCGGTATGGCCACCAATATTCCCCCCCACAACCTCGGCGAGGTGGTAGACGCGACAGTTTACCGTATGGAAAACCCCGAGTGCACGGTGGAGGAGCTGATGGAATATGTGAAGGGCCCCGACTTCCCGACTGCGGCAACCTGCTACGGCGTGAACGGTATCATCGAGGCCTATAAGACCGGTCGCGGTCGCGTGATGGTGCGCTCAAAGTGCGAGATCAATGAGGAAAAGAACCAGATCATCGTCACGGAGCTCCCCTATCAGGTCAACAAGTCGATGCTGGTGCAGTCGATCGCCGCACTGGTGCGCGACAAGAAGATCGAGGGCATTACCGATATCAAGGACGTTTCCAATGGCCGTAACGGTATCAATATCATCATTCACTATCGCCGTGATGCCAACGGTCAGGTGCTGCTCAATCAGCTTTATAAGAATACCCAGCTGCAGGATACGTGTGCCATCAATATGCTGGCGCTCGTTGGCGGTGAGCCCAAGGTGCTTTCCCTGCCCCAGATCCTTGACCACTATATCGAGCATCAGAAGAGCGTCATTACCCGTCGTACGCAGTTTGAGCTGGATAAGGCTGCTGCCCGTGCGCATATCTTAGAGGGCTATAAGATCGCCAATGATAACATTGACGAGATCGTTGCGCTTATTCGCTCCACCGTATCGATCCCCGATGCCAAGGAAAAGCTGATGGCAGGCTATGGCCTCACGGACACGCAGGCACAGGCGATCGTGGAGATGACGCTTGGTAAGCTGACAGGCCTTGAGCGCCAGAAGATCGAGGACGAGCTTGACAAGCTGCACGCCCTGATCGAGGAGCTGACAGGCATTCTTGCAGACGAGGAAAAGATCAAGGAGATCATCAAGACCGAGATCCTTGAGATCCGTCGTAAATACGCTGACGAGCGCCGCACAGAGATCGTGGCTGCCACAGACGAGATCGACCTTGAGGACCTGATCGAGCGCCACGACTGTGTGATCACCTTAACGCATGCGGGCTATATCAAGCGTCAGCCTGCTGACACCTATGCCGCACAGCACAAGGGTGGCAAGGGTATCATCGGGATGACCACCAAGGATGAGGACTTTATTGAAAAGCTGATGGTGGTGCATAGCCACTCGTATCTGATGCTGTTCACCAACACGGGTAAGGTATTTATGCGTAAGGCATACCAGATCCCCGAGGCATCGCGCACCGCAAAGGGCACCAATATCATCAATCTTATTGAAACCGTGCCCGGTGAGATCATCACCGCGATGATCTCAGTCGAGGGCTTTGGCGAGGAAGAGTATCTGACGATGGTGACAAAGCAAGGCGTGATCAAGCGCACCCTGCTTTCCGAATACGAATATCAGCGTAAGGGCGGTAAGATCGCACTGAATCTTGATGAGGGGGACGAGCTTGTGTTTGTGATGCTCTCCCGCGGTGATAAGGATGTGCTGCTGGCTACCCACGAGGGCAGCGCTGCACGCTTCAGCGAGAGTCAGGTGCGTCCGCTTGGCAGAACCGCACGCGGTGTGCGCGGCGTGAAGCTGCGCGAGGGTGATTTTGTGGTAGGCGCTGTGATCGTTGACGACACCAAGCAGCTGATCACTGTGACCGAAAAGGGCTTTGGAAAACGCACCCCGTTTGAGGACTTCCGCGTGAAGGGCCGTGGCGGTCTTGGCGTGACCTGCCATAATCTTACCGAAAAGACGGGTCTGCTTGCAGGCATCGCTGCCGTCACGGACGAGGATGATCTGATGATCATTACAAATCTTGGCACCATTATCCGTACACCCGTGCAGCAGATCAATACCTATTCCCGTACCGCCGCAGGCGTGATCGTGATGCGCCTTGGTGAGGGGCAGCTGGTATCGGGCTTTTCCAAGGTTGCACACGAGGAGCCTGACAATGACGACACCGCACAGGGTGATGTACCCGAGGGTGATGCGCCCGTGGCAGACACTGCGGTCGCGCCCGCAGACAGCGCTCAGAGCGAATGACACGAAGGACAGCCCCGAATATGATCGCTCATATTCGGGGCTGTTTCAAAATACCCCCTGAATGGGGTGAAAAATAGGAGCTTTTTATGAAAAAACGCTTGCTTGCCGTTCTGATAACGGCAGCAATCTTAGTGGCTTCCCTCACTGTGTTTTTGGTGGTGCGCCACGTACGCAATAACCGTGCACCCGAGCTTTCGGTCGTACGCGAGCGCGTTATTGCACTGGTCAACGCCTCGCACGCCGTAAATGAAATATTTTGGGGCGAGGGGCTTGCCACGTATCCGCGTATCTATCGGGAATACCACGAAAGAGTGCCCTTTTATTTAAGTGAGGATGCGGGGCAGTATACCTACTCCGAGAGTCCGACCTCAAATAAGCTTTATTATTACACGCTCAGCGACGAGGTGCACGGAGACGTGATCGCCTATCAGTACTGTCTGAAGGTGGGCGACGGGATCTACGTTGACGTGCAAAACGGCGCGTCGCTGACGATCACGGATAAGACCAAATACCGTTATGCCAAAAAAACGACTGATACGGCAGGCGAGGCCCTGCTTGAGCTGGGCGGATATCGCTACGTCGCCCTGCCCGATTACGAGGAGAGCGAGGCGGAATTTTACTATACGTCAAGCGACCAGCAGTATTACGATTACGTGCGCGACGACGCGGGATATCTGACGACGGCTGAGATCAAGTCGCTGGCTGAGAGCGTATATGCCAAGGACTTTTTAAGCTCGGTCTACGAAAGCATCTTTACAGGTATTACGGTATCGGAAAACAGCGACGGCACGCTGTATGCACGCTATATCGACTATGTGGATGGCGAGGGGCGCGGCTGGCTGATGAAATCAAATATTTGGAAAAGCGCGGACGTTGCGCGGGTGTACTTGTTTGATACCATGCGTATGAGCGAGAGCCGTAAGAGCAAGCGCACCGACGTTTATATCGATATTGACACCTTTGTGCCGGGGGACGAAGAAAATATCAAGACCGTGACGGTTGCGATCACCCTGCAGGACGGCAGCTGGTTTTTAAATGCCGCCACGTATTAAAAACGAAGAATAAGCACGCCCGACCTCTAAAATGAGGTCGGGCGTGCCCTTTTTTATTTTACAAGGTGACGCTTGATCTTGCGTGAGGTGGTTTTTTCAAACTCGGTGCTTCTGATCTCAAGGCCCTTGAGCTTTTTAAAGGAGGGGAGCTTCTTGTTGAGGTCGGTCAGCTTTTGATAAATGGTGTCGTAAACGACCTTCTCGTCGGCCTCGCCGAGTAGCTCCTTGTTCGGGTAGACCACAGCGGTCAGCAGCACTGTCTCGCCGTCGGTATCCTTGCGGCCGACGACCACGCATTCGGCGATCTCCTCGATCTTTTCAAGGTATTCCTCGATCTCCTCGGGGAAGACGTTTTTGCCGTTTTCAAGGACGATGACCGACTTCATGCGGCCTGTGATATAAATATATCCGTCGCTGTCCATAAAGCCGACGTCACCCGTGCGGTACCAGCCGTCCTCGGTGAAGGCCTTGGCGTTTTCTGCGGGGTTATTGAAGTAACCGAGCATTACGTTATCGCCCTTGATCTGGATCTCACCCTCGGCAAAGCCGCGCTCGTTCTTGTTGCCCGTTTCGGCAATGCGTGCCGTGCAGCAGGAGACCGCAGGGCCAACAGAGCCAGACTTGGGGGCAAAATAAGGGGCCACCGAAATAAGAGGGGAGCATTCGGTAATGCCGTAGCCCTCGCAAATCTGAATGCCAAATGCCTCAAAGCCCCTTACCATTTCGGGATTCAAGGGTGCACCGCCGCAGATGATCTTTTCAAGGCAGCCGCCGAAGGCAGATAAGACTGAGGAGAAAAGCTTGCGGCGCAGGTCGATGCCGACACGGCGCATGCCGTTTGACAGCTTGATCATGCGTGAAAGCAGCTTATCCTTGCCCTTTTTGCGCGCCTCGTCCCAGATGCGCTTATACATCGTATTGACGAACAGCGGCACCAGCACCAGCCCCGTCGGCTTATAATAGGCAAAATTGCGCATGAGGTGACGGAGCGTATCGTTGATGCCGATGTTGATGCCGTAGCAAAGGCTGGCAAACATAATGGCAAGCTCGTAGGTATGGTGCAGGGGCAGGACCGACACGGTGCGGTCGTTTTCGTTGAAGTTTACGGCCTCGCAGGCGGCGTTCACGCACGAGCACAGATTCTTTTCACTGAGCATAACGCACTTTGAGGAGCCCGTGGTGCCTGAGGTAAAGAGCATGATGGCAAGCGCATCGGGGTCGCGGTCGGGTAACTGATAGCCCTCCTCAAGCGTTTTTTTGCCCATTTCAAGGAGCTTTGCAAGTGGCAATACCTTTTCCCCTTCCCCGTCCTCTTGGCCCGCCAAGGGCACGAAAACGCGCAGTGAGGGATGGTTTTTCATGGCATTTTTCAGCTTTTCGGCAAAGGAAGCCGAATAAACGATGGCCTCGGCCGAAACGCCGGCAAGCAGACCCTCGATCTCGCTGATGGCCAGCTCCTTGTCCATCGGAATGATGACGCCGCCTGCGGCGGTCACGCCAAGATAGGTGGCGACCCATTCGGGGGAGGTCTCGCCGATCAGTGCGATCCGCTTGTCAGCAAGCCCAGCTGCTTGAATGCCTGCGGCGATCCTTAGGGATTTTTCAGAGAATTCGGCGTAGGTCATTTGCCCGAAGTCCTTGCCCTGCGGAAAACGGAAGGCGATCTTGTCGCCGCGCGCCGACAAGGTGGCGATCAGGTCCTTGAAGGATCTGAAGGGGGTAAAAATACGCGGTGTTTTTTTCATATTCACTCCTGCTATGCATATTTTTTTGCGGGAAGCAAAGGCTCTCACCCGCAAAGAGGCACAGCCTCTTTTATTATACCCCCTTTTGGGAGGAATTGTCAAGCCGTGTGGGGGTTACAGGTTTGGTCGGTTTGCAATATGGTAAAAAATGGAATTTATTGCCGCTGCGACAGTGGGACGGGCGTATAAAAAAGCACCGCGCAGCTATGCTTTGTGCCCTTAAGGGCACAAAGCAATGAATTGCCCTTGCGGGCGTGAATCGGCTAACGCCATGAATTGCACCTTCGGCGCATGAATTGCCTTCGGCATTAAAAAACAGGGCAATTCAATTCATGAAATCGGTAGATTTCAAATCATGAAGCCACAAGGCTTCAATTCATGACGGCTTGCCGTCAATTCATCAATTCGCACTTGTGTTCACAAATGCAGTGCTTCGTATGCCTGAATTAAAGGCTACAAATCAAATGACAAAACCAACGCAAAGGCACTTATGGCAAAACTGCCATAAGTGCCTTTTTATACCGTCCGAAAAACGAATTTAATTTGTTTTTTGTGCTTTGGGAATTTCAATTTCTCCCTCACTTTTTTCAAAAGCTTTTATTTCCTGTCTAATTAAATAAAGTATTTCTCCGTTCGCCGAGCGACCGTAATACTTCGATATATAGTGAAGTTTATAATGAAGTTCCGGATCAATTTCAATTCCAAGGTGCTTATTATTTTTATTTCTCATAAAAATCTCCAAAATAATCTTAATTTAAGTATATTTTAAGATTATTTTATGGTATAATGTTGTAAGTATACTTAATTTAAGTATACAAAATATTCGATTGGAGATCTTTATGAAAGTTGCAGTTGTTGGTTCAAGAAGCATTTTCGCAACCGATATCAGTATGTATATATCCGACGGAGATGAAATCGTTTCGGGCGGGGCGGTCGGCGTAGATTCTTGCGCGGCGGAATATGCGAAAAAGAATGGCTTAAAGCTGACGGTCTTTTTGCCTCAATATGAGAGGTACGGTCGTGCCGCGCCAATCGCGCGAAACAAAAAAATAGTGGATTATGCGGATAAAATCATTGCTTTCTGGGACGGGAAGTCAAAGGGGACGTTATCGGTTATAAAATATGCCGAAAAAACGGGAAAACAATGTGAGATTATACTTTGCAAATAATTTGTTGTGTCTTTAATTAAGACATAGATTACAAAGAAAAGAGGACGAGGAGCCTTACAACTCCTCGTCCTCTTCCTGTCGGCAGGTAACATATTCTATTGAATTTCAAAAACTGTCCTTAAGAGCACGAGCATGCACGGTGTTTTTTATTGTCAGAGAATGGCGTCGATCATAGAAAGCGCCACGGGGATCAGCTTGCAAAGCAGGACCGCCAGTGCCGTGCAACCGAACAAAGCCAGGAAAAGCTGTATGATGGGATTGCCGCGCTTGCTGTAAAGCGATTCGGCGCGAAAAACGTTTTCCTCGGGGATATAGTAGCGTGCAGGGGACTTTTCCTTCCCGCCGTCTGCTTCGGTGTGCGGTGCGATCTTAACAAGACGCTGCAGCGTGGTGTTATGCGCGAGGGACGCCACCACAAATCCGCGCAGGGGCAGATGCAGGCTGTCAAGCGCTTGCGCACGCTCGGGTGTATTGGCGTTTCTTTGCAGCAGCGCACGCGCCAGACTTCCCGGTACCACGCGCAGGTAAAGCGTGTAGAGCATGGCAAGGAGAAGCCCTGCGCAAAGCCCAAGCACCACAATGCGTGCCGTGTCTGCGCTTTGCGCGGTAAAGGCGATATTTTGATATTCCCTTGCCTCGATCTCAAACAGAGATTGGAGCTTCATTACGCTTCCTCAGGGCGGATCACGTCGCAGCCCATGTAGGTGCGCAGCGCCTCGGGAACGGTGACCGATCCGTCCTCGTTCTGATAATTTTCAAGAATGGCGGCAACCGTGCGGCCAACAGCCACGCCCGAGCCGTTGAGGGTGTGCACCAGACGCGGCTTATCCTTGGGTGTTTCGCGGAAGCGGATATTGGCGCGGCGAGCCTGGTAGTCCTCGAAGTCAGAGCAGGAGGAGATCTCCACGTAGCGGCCGTAAGAGGGCATGTAGACCTCGATATCGTAGGTCATTGCCGAGGAGAAGCCAAGGTCGCCCGAGCAAAGACGTACCACGCGATAAGGGAGTCCAAGACCCTGCAGCACGCGCTCGGCATCGTTTGTCAGCTTTTCAAGCTCCTGGTAAGAGGTTTCGGGGGTGGTGAACTTCACCAATTCAACTTTGTTGAATTGGTGCTGGCGGATCAGGCCTCTGGTATCGCGTCCGGCAGAGCCTGCCTCGGCGCGGAAGCAGGCCGAGTAAGCGCAGAAGGAAAGCGGGAGCTTGGCGCCGTCAAGAATGTCATCGCGGTACATATTGGTGACAGGCACCTCGGCTGTCGGGATCAGGAAGAAGTCGTTGTTGGCGACGCGGAAGGCATCCTCCTCAAACTTCGGCAGCTGGCCCGTGCCGCGCATCGAATCGCGATTTACCATGTAAGGCGGGAAGATCTCGGTATAGCCGTGGTCGGTGTGGGTATCAAGGAAATAATTGATCACAGCGCGCTCAAGGCGTGCGCCGAGATTGCGGTAGAAGTGAAAGCGCGCGCCCGTTACCTTTGCCGCCGTGTCGGGATCGAGGATGCCGAGGTCGCGGCCGATATCCCAGTGTGCCTTTGGCTCAAAGCCAAAGGCTTTGGGCTCACCCCAGCGACGCAGCTCCTTGTTATCGGTGTCGTCCTTGCCGACGGGCACAAGGTCGTTGGGGGTGTTGGGGATCGAGAGTAAAATGTTGGAGATCTCGGTGTCAATGGCGGAGATCTTATCGGTGTCAGCCTTTACCGTGTCGGAAAGCTGCTTCATCTGTGCAAAAATTGGTGCTACGTCCTCCCCTGCCTTTTTCATCGCGGGGATCTGCTTGGAAATTTTGTTTTGCTCGGCTTTTTTCTGCTCGGTGTCGGCGATCAGCGCACGGCGCTCCTTGTCCAGTGTAAGCAGACGGTCAATCTCGGCGCTGTAATCCTTCTGGCGGGCGGCAAGGCGCTCCTTGACGAGCGCGGGGTTTTCTTTAATAAATTTAATATCTAACATAGTATAGGACCTCTTTTCTTATTCTTCAGCAAACAGATCGCTGCCGCAAATGGAGCAAAGCAGGGCTTCCATATCGGCATCATCCTCGTAAAAGATCTCAATGGAGCGTTTTTTGTCGTTTTGTGTAATTTTTACCTTGCGGCCCAGCGCTTCGCGCGTGCGGCGCTCCAGATCCTTCATCCAGGTGCGATTTTGCACGTGGCCCGTAATATCGGGCAGCTCGGGCTTCGGATCGGCATTTTCGCGCTTGACAAGCGCCTCTGCATCGCGCACAGACAGGCGTTTTGCCTCAATGCGCTTGGCAAGCGGGGCGATCAGCGCCTCGTCCTTGAGGCCGAGCAGGGCGCGTGCGTGTCCTGCGGTGAGAAAGCCGTCCTTTTCCTTGAGCATTTCAAGCACCTCGTCGGGCAGATCGAGCAGGCGCAGCGTATTCGCTACGGCGGAGCGGGATTTGCCTGCGATCCTTGAAATCTCCTCCTGCGTCATATCAAAGCGGTCAAGCAGGGCCTGATAACCAAATGCCTCTTCTACAACGTTCAGATCCTCGCGCTGCACGTTTTCGATCAGCGCGATCTGCGCGGTTTTGAGGTCGTCGCCGTCGAGCACGACGGCAGGGATCTCGGTAAGGCCTGCCATTTTGGCGCCGCGCCAACGGCGCTCGCCTGCGATGATCTCATAAGAGCCCTCAAAATTGGGGTTGGGGCGCACCAGAATGGGCTGCAGCACACCGTATGCGGCGATCGAATCGGCCAGTGCCTCGAGGGCGGCCTGGTCAAATTGCTTGCGCGGCTGGTCGCTGCGCGGCTCGATCTCAGAAATGCGCAGTGTGGTGGTGGTTCCCTCCTTCATTCCCATGATATTGTCATCGAGAATGGAGTAGAAGTCCTTACCGAGAGCACTTTGCTTTTTTGCCATTTGTTTCTCTCCTTTTTATATGTGTGAATGATAATATAGCCAAGATCAGGCGCGTTCATGCAGCTCCTTTGCGAATTGCAGGTAATCTGCGGCACCCTTGGCGTGTTTGTCGTGATAGATGATGGGCTTCCCAAAGCTTGGCGCCTCGCAAAGGCGCACGTTTCGACCGATCCCTGCTTCAAAAACGCGGTCACCGTAGTGCTTGATAAGCTCTGCCTTGACCTGTTGCGTAAGAGAAAGGCGAGGGTTGTACATCGTAAGAAGGATCCCTGTCATGGAAAGGCGGGGGTTGTAGCGCTTTTTGATATGCCCGAGCGTTGTAGAAAGCTGCGAAAGGCCCTCCAATGCGTAATATTCGCACTGCATGGGGATCACCACGCCGTCACTGGCCACCAAGGCGTTGATGGTCAGCATGCCAAGCGAGGGCGGACAGTCTATAATAATGTAATCGTAGCGATAGCGAATATCAAGCAACGCGTTTTTGAGATGCGCCTCGTCCCCATCTCCGTCCAGCAGGTCGAATTCGGCGCCTGCCAGCGAGATATTGGCGGGAATCAGGCTCAGCTTTTTGAAAGCGGTGGGTAAAACGGCGTCCTCTGCGCGGCAAGCACCCACAAGCAGGTCACGCACTGTAAAACGAAGTCCTTTTTTGCGCACGCCCACGCCGCTGGTGGCACTACCCTGCGGATCGAGGTCGATCAGGAGCGTGTCAAAGCCAAGGGCCCCGAGGCAGGCCGCTGTGTTAACGGCGCTTGTTGTTTTCCCAACGCCACCCTTCTGATTGGCAAATGCAATGATCCTGCCCACGGCGTGCTCCTTTCCTTTGATCGTAAAAGCAGATGAACTTTGTTGTGAACCCCATTATATCATCAAACACGGGATTTTGCAACAGTTTTTGCGTAAATTGTGATTTTTTGTGCAAAAAACAGCGCGCATCCGAATGTTTCACGTGAAACAAACGGAGAACCTCGCGCACGCGTTGCTTGTCGGCCTGTGCAGAAGCAACGCCCTCGGCTTTTTTGTGAAAATAATACCCTCGAGAAAACAAATGCCCTGCGAACGCAATGCCTTTACGAAAGCAATGCCCTTGCGAAAGCAACGCCCTTGCAAAAACAATGCCAGCAAAAGCATCCTCTTGCAAAAGCCGCCTTGCACATTCCCTGTCGCCTTCCCTCTGGGCTTGGATGTTTCACGTGAAACATTATCGGAGAGAAAAACAAATGTTTCACGTGAAACAATTAGCCGCGCTTGGGAATGTAGATGGTGATGCGTGCGGCAAAATCGTCCTCTTCCTTTTTGAAGTCGGCGGCAACACCCGTTTTTTTGAAAATGCCAAGCGTGCGCTCGATTGAATTGTAAAGCGGAGTGAGATCGCGCAGGGCAAATTTGCGCGGGACGATCCCCTGCACCTGCCCGCTCTGTGAGGAGTCCCTCGCCTGTGTCTGAGCGCTTGGTGTGGATGTGACCTCCTCGGGCTGTCGGGGGTAAAGGGGGTCTTTTGCGCTGTTTTCGTCGGTTTTGGGGGCGTTTTCTGCCATTTTTGAGGCTTGGGGCCTGTTTTCGCCTAAAATTTCGGCAACAAGTGCCTCGGTGGCGGCTACGTTCAAGTGGTCGCGCGCGACCGCGGTCATAGCATGAAAGCGTGCTTGCGTGTCGCGTATACGCAAGAGCGCACGTGCGTGGCGCTCACTCAGCTCGGCGGTCATCAAAAAGTGGCGCTCCTGTGCCTCAAATTGCAGCAATCGCAGCTTGTTAGCTACTGCGGATTGCGAGAGTCCCAGCTTGCGCGCCAGCTCCTCTTGCGTCATGCCGAGCGTCTGGATCAGGTATAAAAAGCGCTCTGCCATGGTAAAATAATGCGGATTTTGGCGTTTTATGGCGGTGATTTCGGCCATTTGCAGACATTTTTTATCGGTTGGGGGTAAAATTACGCAGGGCACCTTCCCAAGACCTGCCAGCATGGCGGCGCGCAGACGCCGCGTGCCATCTACCAATAAGTAAGCGGGATAACCGTGCTCTGTGGTGGATAGCTTTACGTTAAGGGGCTCCAGGACCCCATATTTTTTGACCGATGCGGCCAGTCTGATGATGGCGTTTTGCTCGTTTTTTGGGATTTTAGAGGCAGCTTCTGTGATGATCTGCTCACAGGCAAGCAAAACGGTGCTTTCTTGAGGTGCGGGTACGCTTGTCGGGGGCACCTCCTGTGTGGAAAAATACGCATTTTTCATAATAAGTCCTCCATAGAAAGTGAATGATCCAAACTCGTTATCGGGCTTGAATATGGCTTTTCTCTATCATACCATGGGAAATATGCAAAAATTGTCGCAATAAATGGTAAAAAATGGAAAATAATACAAGAAAAAGCGCGCAATCGGCGGCAATTCACTGCATGGAGCGCAAGGAAGGGGGGAAGGTGGCGAGGCGGGAAGGTGGCGAGGCGGGAAGGTGGCGAGGCGGGAAGGTGGCGAGGCGGAAAGGCGGCGAGGCGGGGTGGAAGGGTACGGCAAGCTTTCCGTACAAGGGAGGCGAGGAATAAAAAGATCCGCAAAGCCTCTCCATGCGCTGTAATACGCGGTCATAGGCCATGCGGATCTTTTTTGATATAAGAACGCTCGGTTTTTTCTTTTTGCCTATTAAAGCGGCTTTGGGGCAGTTAAAGCGGCTTTTTCAGGATCCTTCCCCATGCGCGCGGCAGTGTGTGGGGAGTAGTGGCTGTCTTTTCAATGTCGATCAGCACGCGCTCATCGGTATCGCTGCCATCAGTAAGGGCAAGCGCGTGCATGGCGCGCACCGTGCCGCCTAGCTTCTCGATGGCACCTTGGGCGGCATTCAGCTCCTCCTCGCCCTTTTTCGCCTTCATGGCAATAAAATGGCCACCCTTCCTTACAAAGGGCAGGGAAAGCTCGGCCAGGGCCGGGAGCGCAGCCACGGCACGCGCGGTTACCGCATCAAAGCGCTCACGGTAGGTGACATCGTGTGCCAGCTCCTCGGCGCGAGCCGCGATGGCGGTAAAGTGCGCGATCTCAAGGCTTTTAGCGGTATCACGCACGTATGCGATCCGTTTTTCGGTGCTGTCAAGCGCTGTGATCCTCAGATCGGGGCGGCAAATGCCAAGCGGCAGGCAAGGGAAGCCCGCACCGCACCCAACGTCAAGAATCGTGGCGTTTTCGGGCAAAAAAGCTGCTACGGTAAGGCTATCAAGGAAATGGCGCACCACAATGGCCCTTTCCTCCTTGATGG
The DNA here is from genome assembly GCA_015064125.1 of Oscillospiraceae bacterium. GTDB lineage: Bacteria > Bacillota > Clostridia > Oscillospirales > CAG-272 > Firm-07. The sequence goes on along the minus strand of SVSV01000010.1, from coordinate 17,998 downwards.
CGGTCAGATTCATGCTTTTGTTCACCTCAAGCATGTGTGTCATTAAAAAGTATAACTTCCTTGACTTGGGCTCGTCTATCAAGTGTAAAAGATCGTTATACCCTGCAACGGTATTTAAAAACTCGTAAAATTCAGAGAACTCCATTGGCAAAAAATCTCCTTTGAAAGCCGCGTTTATGAAGGTGCGTCACAAAAAGCAGCGATGGCGACAGGGCGGAACGCAAGCTTGCGTGCGAGCGCCCCCGCGTGTGGGGAAATATCAGTGTAAGCCGAGGTAGATCAGCAAAACCGAAATATCGGCGGGGCTGACGCCGCTGATGCGCGAGGCTTGCCCGATCGTGGCGGGGCGCTGTGCGGATAGCTTTTGCGCAGCCTCGATGCGAAGCCCCTTGATGCTTTGATAGTCAAGGGTGCTTGGCAACATTCTTGACTCTAATCTTTCATGGCGTGAAACTTCACCCATTTGGCGGTTAATATAGCCCTCGTACTTAATTTGAACTTCTGCCGAAAGCGTTTCTTTTCTCGTAAGAGACGGGCGATCCCCGTCAAGCTCGGCCAGCATGGCGTAATCAATACCCGGACGGCGCAGAAGGTCAGCCAGGCTTACCCCCGTATGCACAGGGGGGCAGCCGTTCTTCTCTAAAAACGGATTTGCGCGCGCGGGGGAAAGATGTGTGGCACGCAATCTTGCAATTTCGGCCTTGATATTGGCTTGCTTTTGTAAAAACGCGGCATAACGCGCTTCGTCGATGAGCCCCACCTCGTGTCCGATGGGCGTGAGGCGTGCATCGGCGTTGTCCTGGCGCAGCAATAAGCGGTATTCCGAGCGCGAGGTCATCATGCGGTAGGGCTCGTTGGTGCCCTTGATGATCAGATCGTCGATCAGTGTGCCGAGATAGGAGCTGGCACGCGGCAAGATCACGGGCGGCTCGCCCTTGATCTTTCTGGCGGCATTGATGCCCGCAAGCAGGCCCTGGCCCGCGGCCTCCTCGTAGCCTGAGGTGCCGTTGAACTGGCCTGCGCCAAAAAGACCGCTCACGGTGCGGAATTCCAGCGTTGCGGTAAGGTCGGTGGGGTCACAGCAATCGTATTCGATGGCGTAGGCATAGCGCATCATTTCGGCCTTCTCAAAGCCGGGGAGCGTGTGCAGCATATCGGTCTGCACGTCGGTGGGCATAGAGGTGGAAAAGCCCTGGAGATACAGCTCGTCGGTGTCAGCGCCCATGGGCTCCAAAAACAGCTGATGGCGCTCCTTGTCGGCAAAGCGCACCACCTTATCCTCAATAGAGGGGCAATATCGGGGACCCGTACCGTGAATATGACCGCCGTACATGGCGGAGCGCGAGAGATTTTCGCGAATGATGCGATGGGTCGCCTCGTTGGTGTAAACGATATGGCAGGGGAGCTGTGCCGCACCCTCAAGATAGCTTTCCCCTGTGGTGGCGGCGTAGGGAAGCGCGTCCTTTTCCCCCTCCTGGATCTCAAGGCGCGAGAGGTCTACCGAGCGGCGGTTGATGCGTGCGGGGGTGCCCGTTTTAAAGCGGCGCAGGGTAATGCCAAGGGCGGCAAGCGAGGCGGAAAGGCCGCGCGAGGGCAAAAAGCCGTCGGGGCCGCTTTCATAATTGACATCGCCGACAAAAATGCGGCTTTCAAGATACGTGCCTGCCGCAACGATCACGGCCTCGCACGTCCAAAGCTCACCGAGATGGGTCGTTATCCCACACACGTGCCCCGATTTATCGGTCCTTACCTCTTTGATCTCTGCCTGCACCAGCCTGAGGTTTTCGGTCTTTTCAAGCACGCCCTTCATATAGGCCTGATAGCGCTTGCGGTCAGCCTGCACGCGCTTGGAATGCACGGCCGCGCCCTTGCCGAGATTTAGGGTGCGTGATTGCAGGGTCACCGCATCTGCGGCGCGTCCCATCTCGCCGCCGAGGGCATCGATCTCGTAGACCAGATGCCCCTTGGCTGTGCCGCCGATCGAGGGGTTGCAGGGCATATTGGCGATCGCCTCATGCGAGATGGTGAAAAGCACCGTATCCACGCCCATACGCGCGGCGGCAAGCGCCGCCTCGATGCCTGCGTGGCCCGCGCCGATGACGGCTACCTTGGTTTGTAGATTCATGGTTGGCTCCTTTGATCATCGCCCGCCGCTTGTGCGGCGGGCGGCCTTTAGCGGGTGGTTTTTGTTAAAACAGTACCTGACGGGTTGTAAAAACGGCAAATAGACAGCATTTTCGCTGTGGCCTCAAAATAAAAGATGGCGCGCCGCTTTTCGCGATTTTTTTGGTCGGACAATTCAAAAAGCATAAAATAGATATCGGGGGCGTACAGGGAGGAGATGCCCATAAATTCGCGCTCGGGATGATAGGCTGTGCCTCGCGCGGCCTCCTCCTCAAGCTCTAAGGGGGCGATGCGCACGGCATCGCGCAGTGCCACCTCAAAGATCTTGCGGCGCGAGCGATTTCCGTATATCTTTGTAAAGGTCAGGACTCCTGACGTTACCGAATATTCGTAATCGATATTTACGTAGCGCCACGTGATAAATACGATCACCCACAGGGAAAGCGGGATAAAGGCAAGCAGAGGCGCGATAATGCTGTATTTCATGCCGATAAACAAAATGCTGAGCACGTATAAAACGTATCCTGCGATCAGCAGCATGCGAAGCAGGCGCCATTTGCCCTCCTTGCGCTGTGAAACGGCAAATTCATAGGTTGCAAATTCGTTCAAAGCACGTCACCCTCCTTACTGCGGTATCTTTTGTACGGTATCTTTCAGTATAGCATAAAATCGTACCTTTTTCAATCTTTTTTGTGCAGGGGCTTGCTATTTTTTAAAAAATTTATTATAATATAGCCATATTAAGGCGGCCGAGGGCCGAAGGAGGATGTTATGAAAGCAGTCATTACCGTGACGGGTAAGGATAGTGTTGGCATTATTGCCACTGTGAGCACCGTGTGTGCTGAATACGGGGCAAATATCACGGAGATCACGCAAAGCGTGCTTTCCGAGTATTTTGCGATGATCATGATCGCCGAGATCGACAGGCTGACGGTGCCCTTTGCGGATTTTGCCGATCGGCTGGCCGCAAGCGGCAAGGAAAAGGCGCTGGATATCCGCGCGATGCACGAGGATATCTTCAATACCATGCATCATATTTAAGGAGCACCTATGCTGAACGTTGCTGATATTTTAGAAACAATCGGAATGATCCGCGAGGAAAACCTTGATATCCGCACCATTACCATGGGTATTTCGCTGCTTGACTGTGTCAGCGAGGACGCGGACCGTCTTTGCGATAAGGTGTATGATAAGATCACCAAAACGGCCGAGCATCTGGTAGATACGGGTATTTCCATTGAGCGTGAATACGGTATTCCCATCGTCAATAAGCGCGTATCGGTGACGCCCGTGTCACTGGTGGGCGGAGCGATATCGCCCGAGGGATATCTGAAGCTGGCACATACCCTGCAGCGTGCCGCGAAAACCTTAGGCATCAACTTTATCGGCGGGTATTCCGCGCTTGTGCACAAGGGCATGACGGTGGGGGATAAAAACCTCATTTCCGTGATTCCCGAGGCCCTGGCCGAGACCGAAAACGTCTGCTCGTCGGTCAACGTCGCCAGCACCAAGGCGGGCATCAATATGGATGCGATCCGTCTGATGGGCAGCACGATCAAGCGTGCGGCTTATCTTACCCGTGATAATAACTCGATCGGGTGCGCCAAGCTCGTGGTCTTTGCAAACGTCCCAGAGGATAATCCCTTTATGGCAGGCGCATTTCACGGCGTGGGTGAGCCCGATCGCGTGATCAACGTGGGTGTGTCGGGCCCCGGTGTGGTGGCTGCTGCCATTCGCCGCGCGGGGGATTGCGACCTCTCAGCGCTCGCGGACGTCATCAAGACCACCGCATTCAAGATCACGCGCGTGGGGCAGCTGGTGGCCAGTGAGGCCGCCAAGCGCTTGGGCGCGCCCTTTGGCATCATTGATCTTTCTCTCGCCCCCACGCCCGCGATCGGCGACTCCGTGGCGCGCATCTTGGAGGAAATGGGCCTTGAGGTGACGGGTGCGCACGGCACGACTGCCGCGCTCGCGATGCTCAATGATGCGGTGAAAAAGGGCGGCGTAATGGCCTCCTCGCACGTAGGCGGCCTTTCGGGTGCCTTTATCCCCGTTTCTGAGGACGAGGGTATGATCGCCGCCGCCGAATCGGGGGCGCTTTCGATCGAAAAGCTGGAGGCGATGACCGCCGTTTGCTCGGTGGGCCTTGATATGATCGCCGTACCCGGCGACACCACCGAGGAGGTCATTTGCGGCGTGATCGCCGACGAGATCTCTATTGGTGTCGCCAATACCAAGACCACGGCCGTTCGCCTCATTCCCGCGTATGGCAAGGGTGTTGGTGACAGCGTATCCTTTGGTGGCCTGCTTGGCACTGCGCCGATCATGCCCCTGCGCACCTATTCGCCTGCAAGATTCATTTCTCGCGGCGGTCGGATCCCTGCGCCCATTCACAGCTTGAAAAACTGATCGATAAAACCTCATGCATCACAGCACCGTTTGGCGATATACCGCCAAACGGTGCTTATTTTTTTGCAAATACTCTTGACAAAGGTATTTTGGTGTGATAAAATATTGATTGATATATAACGCTTGATATATAAAAGGAGAAAAAGCATGCCGCCAAAGGTGAAGATCACAAAACAGGATATTGTAAACGCAGCGCTTTCCCTGGTGAGGGGGCGTGGGAGGGGGGCACTGAATGCACGCGCTGTGGCCGCGGCGCTGGGGTGCTCTACGCAGCCCGTTTTTTCAAACTTTGCGACGATGGAGGCGCTTGAGGGGGCAACGATCGCTGCGGCGCATGCGCGCTATCTCGGTTTTTTAAAAAGAGAGGTCGAAAGCGAAAAATACCCCCCGTATAAGGCTTTTGGCATGGCGTATATCCGTTTTGCCAAGGAGGAAGGGGAGCTGTTTCGGCTTTTGTTTATGCGTGACCGAAGCACCGAGGACACCTCCCCCACAATTGACTTTGAGGAGGCGGTAGAGATGATCGCACAGGCAAACGGTGTGAGCCTTGAAACGGCAAGGCTGATGCATCTTGAAATGTGGGCGTGGGTGCACGGGATCGGCACGATGCTGGTCACCTCGTTTTTATCGCTTGATCAGTCACTGATCAGCGATATGCTCACGGACGCATATCAAGGTCTTCGGGCAAGGCACGTGATGAAGGAGGGGCAGGCATGAATGCGATCGAGATCAGGCAGCTCACGAAGCGCTACGGTGACACGGTGGCTGTAGATGGGCTTTGCCTTAGCGTTAAAAGGGGAGAGATATTTTCGCTTTTGGGCGTGAACGGGGCGGGAAAAACCACCACCATTAAAATGCTTACCGGCCTTACCGCCCCCACGGCGGGCGATGCGCTTTTGCTTGGAAAAAGTATTTGTGAGGAGCCCGCTGCCGCAAGATCGCTGATTGCGGTATCGCCGCAGGAAACTGCCGTGGCACCCGGGCTCAGTGTGCGTGAAAATCTGGCACTGATCTGCGGTGTGCACGGCCTGAGGGGAGAGGAAAAAAATGCAAGGCTCAGGGCGCTTACGGCACGGCTGGGGCTTGATGGCGTGCTTGATAGGCGTGCAGGAAGGCTGTCGGGTGGCTGGCAAAGGCGTCTTAGTATTGCGATGGCCCTGATCAGCGATCCGCAGATCCTCTTTCTTGACGAGCCGACGCTCGGGCTTGACGTGCTTGCCAGGAGCGAGCTTTGGGATCTGATCCGCGCCCTGAGGGGCGAGGTGACGGTCATTCTGACGACACACTATATGGAGGAGGCCGAGGCGCTTTCCGACCGCATTGCCATATTGCGTGACGGGCGCTTGCTTTGCTGTGACAGCGCTGAAAATATTAAAAAAACGGCGGGCACGGATCGCTTTGAGGAGGCCTTTGTGCGTATCGTCAAGGGGGTGGTGCAATGAAAATGCTTGCTTTTGCTAACAGAAACACCAAGGAGATCCTGCGCGATCCCTTAAATCTCTTTTTTGGTCTTGGCTTCCCGCTTGTTTTGCTTTTGCTGCTCAGCGCCATTCAGGCCAATATTCCCGTGGCGTTGTTTGAAATACAGCATCTTGTGCCGGGGATCGCCGTGTTCGGGCTCTCGTTTATGACGCTGTTTTCGGCAACGCTCATCGCCAAGGACAGGGGCAGCTCGCTGCTGCAGCGTCTTTATACTACGCCCCTCACACCGCTGGATTTCATCCTTGGCTACACCCTGCCGCTTCTGCCGCTGTCACTGCTGCAAAGCACTGTTTGCTATCTGGTGGCGTTGCTTTTGGGGCTTGATCTTACACCCAATATCCTGTTGGCGATCCTGTTTATTCTGCCCGTGTCACTTCTTTTTGTGGCGCTTGGCCTGCTTTTTGGCAGTGTGCTCAGAGATAAGCAGGTCGGCGGCGTTTGCGGTGCGCTGCTCACCAATCTGTCGGCGTGGCTGTCGGGGATCTGGTTTGATCTTGAGCTGGTGGGCGGTGCATTTCAAAAAATCGCTTACGCATTGCCCTTTGTGCATGCAGTTGAGCTTGAGCGCGCGGCACTTTCGGGGGAGCTTGCTGCGCTTTGGCCGCACTTATGGTGGGTGCTTGGCTATGGCGTGACGGCATTTATTGCGGCGGTGCTGCTTTTCCTTGCACAGATGAAAAGGCAGTGAATTTACAAAAAAGTCGTAAACAGTCGGGTGGGAAGATCTTTTAAAAAAACAGGGCGAATTTTGCGTCGGGTGGGAGAAAAATCTTCTTTTTGCGGCTTGTTTTCCAAAAATGGAAAGGGGCTTGTTTTTGGGGTCAGTATTCGGTCAGCTTGTGGAAAACTCTGTGGAAACTGTGTAAAACTCCTTGATTTACATAGGATTGCGGCTTTTTTGAGGGACGGCCGAGCCTGTGCAAAACCCGATCTTTTGTGGCAAAAGGCGGGGGCGTGCTGCCAAGATATTTTTGGGGGGCTTTTCCAAAGTGCGAAAAGTGTCCTTGTGTTGCTTTTGGCAAAATGCGGGAGGGGATACCCCTCCCCTACGGTGATAGGATACAGGACAACTGTGGGGGAGGCGTTTCGCCTCCCGCGTGTTGTTTTTGATCAAGTCAGTAGTTATCAGAAAAAAGGCCGCGGCATTTTGACAATGCTTCTTCCTTTTCCTGTCAGCAGGTACATGCCGGTTTATACTGCCCTACCGCACATACCCCGTGCGGCGGTGTTTTGTTCTTGGTTTTTATTTGTGCGCCTTGGCCTCTGTTTGATCGATTTGTGCGCCAATATTTTAAAAACCTGCTGAATTTTACCAATCATACTTGACACACGCGCGCGAAGCGTTTATAATTATAGTGTTAAATATAATGCTCGCATTGCGGGCACGGAGGAGGACAATATGGATAAGGCAAAAAAACAACAGCTCGCCAAAATTGCCGCGCAAGTAAGAATCGACATTCTTGACGAGGTACATGCCGCAAAATCGGGCCATCCCGGCGGATCGCTTTCGATCACGGACGTGATGACCTACCTTTATTTTGAGGAAATGAACGTGGATCCCGCAAATCCCAAGATGCCTGCACGTGACCGCTTTGTGCTGTCAAAGGGCCACTGCGCACCCGCACTTTACGCAGTGCTTGCCGAAAAGGGCTTCTTTGCACGCGAGGAGCTTTTGAAGCTGCGTAAGATCGATTCGTTTTTGCAGGGTCACCCCGACATGAAGCATACCCCCGGCGTGGATATGACCACGGGCTCGCTTGGCCTTGGTATTTCCGCTGCGTGCGGTATGGCTCTGGCCGCTAAGCTTGACAGCCGCGATTACCGCACCTACGCCGTTGTTGGCGACGGTGAGAGTGAGGAGGGTCAGGTTTGGGAGGCCTTGATGTTTGCCGCCCACTATAAGCTTGATAACCTGTGCGTGGCGATCGACTGGAACGGGCTGCAGATCGACGGCCCCATCGCCGAGGTCATGAACCCCACCCCTTATGATAAGAAGCTGGAGGCCTTTGGCTTCAACGTGATCACCGCTGACGGCCATGATTTCGACGAGATCGAAAAGGCCTTTACCAAGGCAAAGACCGTCAAGGGCAAGCCCACCGCGATCATTTTCAAGACCGTGAAGGGTAAGGGCGTTTCCTTTATGGAAAACCAGGTCAGCTGGCACGGTGCCGCACCCAACGACGAGCAATATAACCAGGCCGTTGCCGAGATCAAGGCAAAGGCAAAGATCTAAAAGGGGGATAGGACAATGGCTGAAAAGATTGCAACGAGAGAAGCCTACGGTCAGGCACTGGCCGAGCTTGGTGACAAATATAATTTCGTGGTGCTGGACGCAGACCTTGCGGCCGCAACCAAAACCGGTGTGTTTAAAAAGAAGTTCCCCGGCCGCCACTTTGACTGCGGTATCGCCGAGGGCAATATGATGTCCGTGGCTGCAGGCCTTGCCGCTGCGGGTAAGATCCCCTTTGCCTCGAGCTTTGCGATGTTTGCCGCAGGCCGCGCATTTGAGCAGATCCGTAACTCCATCGGTTATCCTCACCTGAACGTAAAGATCGGTGCTACGCACGCAGGTATTACGGTTGGCGAGGACGGTGCTACGCACCAGTGCAATGAGGATATTGCCCTGATGCGCACCATTCCCGGTATGACGATCATTAATCCCGTTGACGCCGTAGAGGCGCGCGCTGCCGTCGAGGCCGCACTCCTGCACGAGGGCCCTGTGTATCTGCGTTTCGGTCGCTATGCGGTACCGGTGCTCAACGACAAGGAAACCTACAAGTTTGAGCTTGGCAAGGGTGTTACGATGCGCGAGGGTGATGACCTGACGATCATTGCCACGGGCATCATGGTAGATATCGCGCTCACCGCTGCGGAGCAGCTGAAGGAGCAGGGCATCTCTGCACGCGTGATCAACATCCACACCATCAAGCCCCTTGACCGCGATATCGTGGTGAAGGCTGCTCGCGAAACGGGTGCCTTGGTCGTGGCAGAGGAGCATAGCGTGATCGGTGGTCTTGGCGCTGCTGTTGCAGAGCTTGTCGGAGAGACCTGCCCCGTTCCCGTTATCAAGCTCGGTATTGAGGACAGCTACGGTCGCTCGGGCACTGTCCCCGCCCTGCTTGAGGCATACGGCTTTACTCCTGCAAACCTTGTCATCAAGGCGAAGCAGGCACTCGCACTGAAGAAATAAAGACACAAAAAACGCCGCACCTGCGGCGTTTTTTGGCCATATAGCATGTTGGAGATGGAAACGAAACGATTTTCAAAAAATGACAACGGCTTTATCTGTGCGCATTGCGGCAAGGAGGTAAAGCCCCTTGGCTATACCTCGCGCAATCATTGCCCGTTTTGCCTGTGGAGCCTGCACGTTGACGTCAATCCCGGGGACCGCGCCAATGAATGTGGCGGTCAGATGGAGCCGATCTCGGTGCAGCCCGATGCCAAAAAGGGGTTTGTTATCGTGCATCGCTGTCAGCGCTGCGGTGAGCTGCATCGCAACCGCGCGGCACACGAGGCCGAGGTGCAGCCCGATAACAAAAAGCTGTTGATCGCGCTGACCGCGCGTCCCGTTATCAAATAAAAACAAGGAAAGGTAGGAAACGGTGTGAGAAAAATACGAATACTTGCGCTGCTCTCGCTGCTCTCGCTTCTGCTGGTGAGCTGTGGCGAGGATGCGGGCGCTTCCTACCTGTATGAGGCGGGGGAGCACACGCACGTATATGGCAACCGTTACGACGTGGTATCGGTCACCTGTATCGCTGAGGGGAGTGATATCCGATACTGCAAGATCTGCCATGAGGCTGTGACGAGCACGGTGCGCATCCCCGAGGAGATCGCCGCGCGTGCACATGCGTTTGCCGATACCGTGGTGGCGCCAACCGAATCGACTGAGGGCTATACGGCACGGCAGTGCACGCTCTGCCCCTATCTCATTGAGCGCACCGACGTGATCCCCCCACTTTACGCGCTGCTGACGAATGAGGCGACCGTAACGGTTGCCCCCCAGGGTGTTACGGCCTTGATGATGTCCGATACCGATACGCACCGCCTGTCTTATCTTGTGGGTGCGGATACCGCGGTGCCTGCCGAGCTTGCCCTGCGCCTTGCGGTGGGCATTACGCTTACGGATGAGCTAAATCGCTCCGATGCGACGCTTACCGAGCAGAGCCCCGTCACTTATCTTGGAAACAGCTATACGCTGCGCGAAATGGTGTATGAGTGGCTGCTGCACGGCGATGCGGATGTTGCCCGTGCTCTGGCTGCTGCCCTTGGCGATGATGAGGCAGGCTTTACCGCACGCGTGGCGGCGCGCCTGCAAAGGCTGGGGACGCGGGAAACGGTGGCCGATCCCTTTTCTGCCACTGCCACGGCAACGCTTGGTGATACGGCAACGCTGCTTGCCCGTGCCCTTGACGAGCCGCTGCTTGTGGCGGCCTTTGGCAATGCTGTCAGCGCGCAGCACGGTCTTGTGCGTATCAACGGGGTGCGCCCTGCCCTTTATTTTAACGCCGGCACGCTGCGTGCCTGTGCAATGGCAGGGGAGAATGGCACCTATCGCTTTTTGCTGCTGTTTGGCGAGGATATGGCAAGCGATCTTGAAAACAGCCTTTTTTAAGACACGTGTGCATACTTTCTTCCCGTTTTCTCCAAAATAAAAGGGGGAACGGGGGTGGTTTTTCGTGCTTGATCGTGTGAAAAATGAATTTGTGCAATGGTTGGGCACTCACCTGCGAGAGTTGGTTTTTTTGGGGATCTTTGCGATCCTTGGGCTCTTTTTGGTGAGGGCCCTTTTGCGTTTTCTTGCGCGCGGGCTGCGCCGCTCGCGCCTTGGGGGGGCGGCCGGCGATTTTATGGTGTCGGTGGCAAGGGTGCTTTTGTGGACGCTGTACGTGATCATACTTCTCACCACCTTGGGCGTGCCGACAACGGGGCTGCTTGCCATGCTTTCGGCCTTTGCCCTGGCGATCTCGCTTGCCCTGCAGAGCACCTTTTCAAACGTGGCGGCGGGTATTATTCTGGTGATGACAAAGCCCTTCGCCGAGGGGGATTTCGTGCAGATCGGTGAGGTCTCGGGCGAGGTCGAAACGATCACTGTTTTCAATACCAAGCTGAAAACCCCCGATAATAAGGTGATCGTGCTGCCAAACGGTACGGTGACGGTGGGGAATATCGTGAATTATAATGCCAAAGCCATACGGCGTCTGGCGCTTGATTTTTCGGTGGGATATGGCACGGACGTGACGGCGGTGCGCCGAACGGTGCTGGCCCACGTCGAGAATTATCCACTGATCTTAAGGGATCCCGCCCCCGTGGTGGTGGTAACCGATCTGGGGGAAAGCGCACTGCAAATAAGCCTTCGCGTATGGTTGCCGACCAACGCCTTTTGGGACGTGAAATTTGCCCTGGCCGAGGGGGTATATCACGCGCTCCTGGCGGCAGGGATAGAGATACCTTATGCGCAGCTTGACGTGCATATCAAATAATTAAACATTGTCGACGCTGTCACTCCCCGAGGGACGGCTCTTGTATTGTGCATAGAACTCTCGGTACTATTTTGGAATTATCAGTTCATTACAAAAGGCGCTATAATAGTTTATAATGGTAGTATGAATTTTAAACTATCAGCGCGGGAGTGATGAAATGGATAAGCTTACTATGGGGGATAGGATCAAGGAATATCGAAAGAAACGTTGCTTGACGCAGGAGCAGCTTGCAGAACGGGTGGACGTGACCTTGGAATATATCAGCCAAATAGAGCGCGGCTTAAAGGTGCCGAGTATGCAGGTATTTATCAAGCTTGTAGAGGTGCTTGACGTGTCTGCCGATTATCTTTTGCGCGATTTGGTTTCCACTCGAAATTTGTACGGAGACAAGCAGCTTGGCTCCAAGCTTGAGCGCTTGACGCCTAAGCAGCGTGTAGCGCTTGAGGCCTTGATAGACGTATATATAGAATATCTTGAGTAAAAAGGAGTCTGTACGCAGACTCTTTTTTATGTTCTGCGCACGTTTCGTGTTGTTTCGACAAGTGGGCTGCAGTATAATGTACTTGTGGTTTGAAATTAAAACCAACAATGCGAAAGAGGTAATGAAAATGTCAATTGAAATGATAAGAAGAATCGATGGCTTGGGGCGTATTGTTATACCAAAGGACATCAGGATAGCTCTTGGTCTTCGTTTGGGTGAAAGTGTTGCAATAACGGTTGAAAACAATGTTGTTATTTTAAAAAAGAGTTAAGGTATGCCGTTTTACCGTGTGCTTGGTAGAGCACCCAAGCACGGCTGTTCCCGATTTGACGTGCATATCAAATAAAAGCACCCGTGGCCACGCCACGGGTGCTTTTTTATCTTACTTTAGTTTTCGGTATCAATAACGGCAATGCTGAGGTCCGCTAAGGCCTTGGGGTCTGCGGGGGCAGGGCAACCCGACATCAGCTCGCTGGCGTTTTGCACCTTGGGGAAGGCGATGACGTCGCGCAGAGAGTCGGCACCTGCCATGACCATGGCAAGGCGGTCAAGACCCATACCCGAGCCGCCGTGGGGCGGTGCACCGTACTTGTAGGCGTCAACCAGGAAGCCAAACTTCTTTTCGATCTCCTCGGCGGTGAGGCCAAGGGCGTTGAACATTTTTTCCTGCAGCTGCCAGTCGGTGATGCGGATCGAGCCCGAAAGCAGCTCGGTGCCGTTGAGGACCATATCGTAGGCCTTGGCGCGCACACTGCCGGGGTCGCTTTCAAGGTAGGGCAGGCACTCCTCCATCGGCATCGTGAAGGGGTGGTGCATGGCGTCCCAGGCACCTGTTTCCTCGTTCCATTCAAAGAAGGGGAATTCGGTGATCCAGAGGAAGTTAAATTTGCGCGCGTCGATGAGGTCAAGCTTTCTGGCAAGGAGATTGCGCAACGCGCCGAGCGTTGGCAGCACCACGCGGTTTTTATCGGCAACGATCAGTGCGACGTCGCCCTTTTCAAGCCCAAGTGCCGCGATCAGCGCCTTTTGCTCGTCCTCGGTGAGGAATTTGGCAAAGGAAATGGCAGGCGCCTCGTCCACCCAGCGGATATAAGCAAGTCCCTTGGCGCCAATGCCCTTGGCGTGCTCGGTCAGCTTGTCGATCTCCTTGCGCGTGAGTGTCGCGGCGGCATTCTTGGCGACGATCGCGCGTACGCTACCGCCGCTTTGCACGGCACTGCTGAACACGCCGAAGCCACAATTGGCGACTACTTCCGAAAGGTTTTGGAGCTCCATATCAAAGCGCGTGTCGGGTTTGTCGCTGCCGTAGCGCTCCATTGCCTCGGCATAGGTCATGCGCTTCATCGGGGTCTCAAGCTCAATGCCCATCAGCTCACGGAAGGCGCGCACGATAAAGCCCTCGTTCATTTCCATAATATCCTCTTGCGTGGCAAAGGACATTTCAAGGTCGATCTGCGTAAATTCGGGCTGACGGTCAGCGCGCAGGTCCTCGTCGCGGAAGCAACGCGCGAGCTGAATATAACGGTCAAAGCCAGAGAGCATCAGAAGCTGCTTGTAGATCTGGGGCGACTGGGGCAATGCGTAAAAGCTGCCCTTGTGCACGCGCGAGGGAACAAGATAATCGCGGGCGCCCTCGGGGGTGGCCTTGATCATCATGGGTGTTTCGATCTCCATAAACCCGTTTTCGTAGTAGTACTCACGGGCAACGCGCGCCAGCTCGTGGCGCATACGGATATTCTTTTGCAGCTCGGGGCGGCGCAGGTCGATGTAACGGTACTTCAGGGCCGTTTCGTCCTTGACCTTCTTGCTGTCAGAAACCTCAAAGGGAGGGGTCTGTGCGGCGCTGAGGATCTTCATATCAGTGACGTACACCTCGACCTTGCCTGTGGGGAGATGGGGGTTTACGGCACCTTCACCGCGTGCGCGCACCGTGCCGTGCACGGCTATTACGTATTCTGCGCGGCAGGAAAAGGCCTTTTCGAATACCGTCTTGGGGGTCGTGTCGTCAAAGGCGAGCTGTAAAATGCCCGTGCGGTCACGCAGGTCAATGAAAATCAGGGCCCCGAGGTCGCGCTGACGCTGTACCCAGCCCATTACCGATACGGTCTTGCCGATATCCGCCTCGGTCAGTGTGCCGCAGTAATGTGTTCTTTTGTCTTCCTTGGTCAAAAATTCAGCCATTTTACTACTCCTTTTTACGCCATCACTTCGCCGTCGGGGGTGAAAAGCGGTAATTCTTCAAGATAGATCAGGTCGTCACGCTTGGCGGCATCGCCCTCGGCCAGCACGGTCATACGGCCGCAAATGTTGCCGCCTGCGGCGCGCACCAGCTCCTCTATGGCGAAGAGCGAGGCGCCCGTGGAGATCACGTCGTCCACGATCAGAATACGCTTGCCGCGCATCAGCTCAGCATCGGCCTTGTCAAGGAAAAGCTTTTGGTCGTGCGCGGTGGTGATCGAGCGCACCGAAACCTCCAAGACCCCCGTCATATAGAGCTTGGGGGATTTGCGTGCCAGCATATATTTCTGGTTGCCTGCAAGGCGTGCCATTTCGTGCACCAGGGGAATGCCCTTTGCCTCGGCCGAAATGAGATAATCGTACGCGGGTGCGCGCTCAAGCAGCGCCTTGGCGCATGCGGTGGTCAGCTCGGGGTCGCCGAAGATCACGAAGGCACCGATAGACAGATTTTCGTTTACCGGGCAGATGGGCAGGTGCCTCTCCAGCCCCGCAATGGTCATTTTATAGGTTTTCATAAAAACTCCTTTGAATGGACTACTATTTATTATACACGCCTTTTTATAAAAGTCAATAAACTAAAGCGAACAAATCAGCTTTTCGATCGGTGCGTAATCCCTGCTACCGCTGACTGCGTTTTTCAGGGCAAAATCCGCCTCGGCACAGCGCTCGATGACGCGCGCGAGGCGCTGGGGAGTGGTGTGCGAGAGGGCAGCGGCGATCTTGCCCACCTTAAATTCGTGCTTGCCAAGCACGCCTGCCACCTCCTTGATGTTTTTGCCTGCGGCAAACAGCACGCGTGCCGCCTGCATATCAAAGAGCAGGGAGGAGATCTCGCCAAGGATGATATTGGGCTCCACGCGCTCGAATTTCATGACCGCAAGGGCGGCCAGGGCCGCCTTGCCGTCGCCTGCTAAAATGGCGTTTGAAAGGGCAAAGGCATCAGGCAGGGAGGCGGGAACGCTGACGTGGCGGATATCCTGTGCTGTGACCTCGCTCCTGCCGTTTTCCTTCACCCAAGCGGCCAGCTTTTGTATTTCGTTTGCAAGCACAAACATGGTCCTGCCCGCATAAGAGATAAGCTCCCCGCAAACGGGCGGTGTGGCAGTTACACCGTAGTACGCAAAGTGCTTGCCGACCCAGCGCGCCAGGCGCGCGTCTGTGGGGGCGTTGAATTGTACGGGGGTGGCTGCTTCGCCAAGGCGCTTCAGCATCGCGGATGGGCGCTTTGGGAGATACCCTGTGTCCAGCATCTCGGCAGCGACGTAAATGATCACGCAGTTATAGTCGTATTCCTGTAAATGCGAAAGCACCTCCACCAGCGCTTCGGCCGTTTCCGCCGCACGTGTGGCGGTAAAATCAAAGCCGCGCAGCACGATCAGCTTTGCCTCGGTCATCATCGGGGGTGCGGCCATGGTGTCAAGCAGCTTATCGGGGGTGTAGTCGGTATAATCGATCGTGATATCATTGAAAAAGGCCATGCTCTCGTCGGGGCAAAGCTGCTCGCGCAGCGCCTTGACGGCGGCGATCTTCAGATAGTCCTCCTCGCCAAAAAACAAGAAGGCACGCCCCACGGCCCTGTCAAGCTGTTTTTTAAAATCCTCTTCCTTGATGATCTCCACCGTGTGTCCTCCTTTTCCTATCGTTATGCGGCGGTAGAGGCTTATGTGTTATAAACCGTCATGGCGGTGCCTTCGTCCTTGATCAGCGCGTGGCGCGGCAGACGCCACAGGCGCACGGTCACGTAAAGGTCACCCGCGGCGCCCGAAAGATTTGTCAGTTGAATGATGTATACCACCCAAAACCAAGAAAGTGGCACAATGGGGGTGAGAATTGCCAGTACGGTGCCCCAAAATAAAACAGGGGCAAGGGCAATGGTGAGGTAGGGCCATTTGGCAAAATAGCAGTCGCTGTAGGCATAGGCAAACGCAAGTGAAAAGCCGTATCTGGCGCGCTTGCCCGTAAAAATGCGGATAAAAACGCCATGCACCAGCTCGTGCAAAAGAATGTAGGCAAAGAGCCCTGCGCACAGCGTGCCGAGGCGCAGGAGCACCGGCAACGGATCGCCGCTTGTCAGCCCCTCAAAAAGCGGGGCAATGGGCACAAAAAAGCACACGGGTACAAGAAAAACAGCCAGGATCAGAAAAGAGATGGCGTACACCAGGTAAAACTGGCGCTTATTGTTTTTTAAATCGATCTTAAGCTTTACGGTATAGTGCGGGGGCAGGTGCTGTGTCGCGTACATCTCGTTATCTCCTTTCCCGATGCTGTCCTTATATATTATAACTTTTTCTTGTAGCATTGTCAATCAAGATAAGATATTTGAGGAAGAAAAAATCAAAAAACTTATCAAAAAACTCTTGTCAAGAAAACAAAATAGTGTTATAATAAACCATACAAAATTTTCAAAATAAAAAGGAACATATAAAGGAGGAATTGTAATGGCATACGATGTAACCAGAAGGCCTGACGATATGGCCCGTATTACAACAAAGGCATTGGCCGACCGCTTCATTGAGGAGCAGGTGCAGGCTGTCCGCGCACAGGTTGGCGATAAGAAGGTGCTGCTTGCCTTATCGGGCGGTGTGGATTCCTCCGTGGTGGCAGCTTTGCTGATCAAGGCCATTGGTAAGCAGCTTGTCTGCGTGCACGTCAATCACGGTCTGATGCGCAAGGACGAGAGCGAGAACGTGGTGAGGGTCTTTGGCGAGGAGCTTGACGCAAACCTCATTTACGTCGATGCCACCGATCGCTTTTTGGATCTTCTTGCAGGCGTCAGTGACCCCGAAAGAAAGAGAAAGATCATCGGTAAGGAGTTTATTGAGGTGTTTGCCGATGAGGCACGCAAGCAGGAGGATATTTCGTTCCTGGCGCAGGGCACCATTTATCCCGATATTTTGGAGAGCATCAAGCAGGCCGAGGGCAAAAAGGCTATAAAGTCGCATCATAACGTCGGCGGGCTTCCCGAGGATCTGCAATTTGAGCTGGTAGAGCCTGTTAAGCTCCTGTTTAAGGACGAGGTGCGCGTGGTCGGTGAGGCCTTGGGGCTGCCGCATGCGATGGTCTACCGTCAACCCTTCCCCGGCCCCGGGCTTGGGGTGCGTTGCCTCGGTGCCATTACGCGTGACCGTCTGCATGCGCTGCGCGAGGCAGATGCCATTCTGCGTGACGAGTTTGACAAGAACGGCCTTGCTGAAAAGGTCTGGCAGTATTTCGTGGTCGTGCCCGATATCAAGAGCGTTGGTGTGAAGGACGAGAGCCGCTACGAGGGCTGGCCCGCCATCATTCGCGCCGTCAACACGACCGACGCCATGTCCGCGACGGTTGAGGAGATCCCTTATGCGGTGCTGCATAAGGTCGTTGCCCGTATCACCGCCGAGGTAGAGGGCATCAACCGCGTGCTTTACGACCTGACGCCCAAGCCTGTTGGAACGATCGAGTGGGAATAATGCATTTGCTCAGGCAAATGCAATGAGATCCGCCTGCGGTGGAATAAATCTGCTCCGCAGATGAAGTCCTCGCTTCGCTCGGATGATATCGCTGCGGCGATGGGCGGATTTAATTCAACCCAAAACATAGTTTTGGATCTCATCCGCCAAAGGCGGACTTCATCACAAAGTGACTTCATCTCGCCAAGTTCTGCTTGGCGAGATTTCATTGTAAAACGAAAACCACGCGATAGTCGCGTGGTTGAAAAGAGGCTATTGCCGATGAGTGGAAGCAAACAAAGGGTGAACGAAGGATTTATGTGAAAGGCTCCCTTGTGCAAAGGGAGCTGTCAGCG
>SVSV01000087.1 GCA_015064125.1 Oscillospiraceae bacterium | reverse complement strand
CCGCTTTGCCAACGCCCTGACCGCCCGTGGCATCGGCAAGGGCGACAAGGTGGCTGTTTTACTGATGAACTGCATTGAATGGCTGCCGATCTACTTCGGCATTCTGAAGACCGGCGCGCTTGCCGTACCGCTGAACTACCGCTACGCCGCCAGCGAGATCACCTACTGCTTAAATCTTGCCGAGGCCGACGCGCTTGTGTTCGGCGCTGAATTCATCGGGCGCGTTGAGGAGATCGCGGACAAGATCAGCGAGCACCGTCTGCTGATCTATCAGGGCACGGGCTGCCCCTCGTTTGCCGAGGATTATGCCGACATGACCGCCGAGTGCTCGGGCGTGTACCGCATGCCGCACATCACCGAGGACGATGATGCCGCCATTTACTTCTCGTCGGGCACGACGGGCTTCCCCAAGGCGATTTTACATACCCATCGCGCGCTCATTCACGCCTGCCGCGTGGAGCAAAATCACCACAGCCAGACGCGCGATGACGTTTTCCTTTGTATTCCGCCCCTGTATCACACGGGCGCCAAGATGCACTGGTTCGGAAGTCTTGCCTCCTGCAGCAAGGCCGTGATCTTAAAGGGCACCTCGCCCGAAACGATCCTGCGCGCAGTCTCCGAGGAAAAATGCACCATCGTATGGCTCCTTGTGCCGTGGGCACAGGATATTCTCGCCGCTCTTGACAGCGGAAAGCTCAATAAGGACGACTATTCTCTTGACCAGTGGCGCCTGATGCACATCGGTGCACAGCCCGTACCCAAGAGCCTGATCAAGCATTGGAAGGAGATCTTCCCCCACCACGATTACGATACGAACTACGGCTTATCCGAGTCTATCGGCCCCGGTGCGGTGCATCTGGGCGTTGAGAACCTGCATAAGGTGGGTGCCATCGGCAAGGCCGGCTTCGGCTGGCAGCTGAAGATCACCGACCCCCACGGCGAGCTTGTTGCACGCGGCGAGGTCGGCGAGCTCTGTCTTAAGGGGCCCGGCGTGATGAAATGCTACTACAACGACGAGGCCGCTACCGCCGCCACGCTGCGTGACGGCTGGCTTTGCACGGGCGATATGGCCATGGAGGACGAGGACGGCTTTATCTTCCTCGTTGACCGCAAAAAGGACGTCATCATCACGGGCGGCGAAAACCTTTATCCCGTACAGATCGAGGACTTTCTCTCCGCGCACCCCAAGATCAAGGACGTGGCCGTCATCGGCCTGCCCGATGCGCGTCTCGGTGAGATCGCCGTCGCTATCATTGAGGTGCACGAGGGTATGAGCTGCACTGAGGATGAGGTGATGGATTTTTGCCAGGGTATGCCGCGCTACAAGCGCCCGCGCCGCCTGATCTTCGCGAAGGTGCCGCGCAACCCCACGGGCAAAATCGAAAAGCCCAAGCTCCGCCAGATCTACGGTGCCGAGCGTCTGGTTGCGGCACAAAACAACGCCTGACCTGCTATTTCAAAAAAAGGATTACATATTATGTCAAACACAAAAAAGCTTTTGATCGGTAACGAGGCCGTTGCACGCGGCCTGTGGGAGGGTGGCCTCTCACTGGTGTCAAGCTACCCCGGCACCCCCTCCACTGAGATCACCGAATTTCTTTCCGCCTACGACGACATTCACAGTGAATGGGCCCCCAACGAAAAGGTGGCCGCCGAGGTTGCCTTTGGCGCCTCGCTTGGCGGTGTGCGCGCCGCGTGTGCGATGAAGCACGTCGGCCTTAATGTGGCCGCCGACCCACTCTTCACCCTCTCCTATACGGGTGTCACGGGCGGGCTTGTTGTGTGCGTGGCCGACGACCCTGCCATGCATTCCTCACAAAACGAGCAGGATAGCCGTCACTATGCCATTGCCGCCAAGGTGCCGATGCTGGAGCCTGCCGACTCTGCCGAGGCATATGCCTTTGCGCGCGACGCCTTTGCCCTCTCCGAGCAATTCGACACCCCCGTGCTGCTGCGCGTTTGCACGCGTGTGGCACACAGCCAGTCAGTGGTGGAGATCGGCGAACGCATAGCGCCCCCCAAAAAGCCCTATGAAAAGAACCCCGAAAAATACATTATGATGCCTGCCAACGCCAAGAAACGCCACCCCGTGGTGGAGGCGCGCACCGAGGCCATCGCGGCATACGCCGAAAGCTGCCCCTTTAACCGTGTGGAGATGGGCGGCACAAAGATCGGCATCATCACCTCCGGCACCTGCTACCAGTACGTAAAAGAGGTATTTGGCGATAGCGTATCGGTATTAAAGATCGGTATGCCCTACCCGCTGCCCAAGCAGCTGCTTTGCGACTTTGCCGCCAAGGTGGAGAAGCTTTACGTGATCGAGGAGCTTGACGGCATTATCGAGGAGCATTGCCGCAAGCTGGGTCTTGATCCTATTGGCAAGGCGCTGTTTTCCCCGATCGGCGAATATTCGCAGGCCTCGATCCGTGCGGCCTTCGGTCTTGCCGCCCCCGATTGCATTTCGGTGGAAGCCCCCCTGCCCCAGCGCCCCCCGATGATGTGTGCGGGGTGTCCCCACCGCGGACTCTTTTACACGCTTGCCAAAAACAAGGTGACGGTCCTCGGCGACATCGGGTGCTACACCCTTGGTGCAGTTCCCCCGCTTTCCGCCCTTGACAGCACGCTGTGCATGGGTGCGTCGGTATCGGGTCTGCACGGCTTCAACCTTGCTATGGGTAAATCTGCCGAGGGCAGATCGGTGGCCGTGATCGGCGACTCGACCTTTATGCACTCGGGCATGACGGGGCTTGTCAACATTGCCTATAACAATTCAAGCTCCACCGTCATTATCCTTGATAACTCCATCACGGGTATGACGGGCCATCAGCACAACCCCACCACGGGCTATAACATTAAGGGCGACCCTGCCGCCAAGGTAGACCTTGAGGCACTTTGTCACGCCCTTGGTATTGCGCGCGTGCGCGTGGTCGATCCTTACGACCTTGCCGCCTGCGATGCGGCTCTTAAGGAGGAGCTGGCCGTCGACGAGCCCTCGGTCATCATCTCGCGCCGCCCCTGTGTGCTGCTGAAATCGGTAAAAACCGCACCGCCCCTCACCGTCAACGAGGAAAAGTGCAGAAAATGCAAGCAATGTGCCTCGCTCGGCTGCCCTGCCATCAGCATCAAGGGTGGCAAGGCCACCATTGACGGAACGCTTTGCGTTGGGTGCGAGGTGTGCGTCGCGCTTTGCAGATTTGGCGCTATTGAAAAAGGAGGTGCCGCCAGATGAAGACTACTAACATTATGATCGTGGGCGTGGGCGGCCAGGGCAGCCTGCTGGCCTCCAAGCTCTTAGGCTCGTTATTGCTTGACGAGGGCTATGACGTCAAGGTCTCTGAGGTGCACGGCATGAGCCAGCGCGGCGGCAGTGTTGTCACCTACGTGCGCTTTGGCGACAAGGTCTACTCCCCCATCGTGGGTGAGGGTGAGGCCGACTATATCCTCAGCTTTGAAAAATTAGAGGCCGCACGCTGGGCATCCTGCCTTGCCAAAAGCGGGCGCCTGATCGTCAACACCCAGGAGATCGACCCGATGCCCGTGCTCATCGGCAAGGCCACGTACCCCACGGACGTGCTTGAGGAGCTGAAGGCCAAGGGGCTTGCTGTCGACGCCGTGGACGCGCTTTCCCTTGCTAGCGCCGCAGGCAGCGCCAAGGCTGTGAATACCGTGCTGCTGGCGCGCCTCGCGAGGCTGCTTGATATCCCTTATGAAAAATGGCTTGCCGCCATTGAAAAGAACGTAAAGCCCCGTTTCATCGAGCTCAACAAAACGGCCTTTGAAATGAGCTACCGCAAATAAATCTAAAACGGAGAAAAACCATGGAAGAGCGCTATTATCAAAAAGAAATTGAAACGATGGCCCCCGAGGCCCTGCGCGCGCTGCAATCCGAAAAGCTGGTAAAGCAGGTAAAGCACGTATGGGAAAGCTGCCCCCCCTACCGCAAAAAGATGGAGGAGAAGGGTGTCACCCCCGACGACATCAAGG
>SVSV01000086.1 GCA_015064125.1 Oscillospiraceae bacterium | reverse complement strand
GCTTGAGACCGAGGGGCTGGTGCTCTCACGCGGCACGCTGGGGCGGTTCGTAACCGACGACCGTGCACTGCTTGAACAAAAGCGAAACGAAATGCAAAGCGCCTATATGCGGCGCGCGTGGCAGGAGGCCAACAAATTGGGCATACCCAAGGAAAAATTTATCGCATTTTTACATGAAAGTGAGGAAGGCTGATGAACATTCCCGTGTTAAACTGTGAAAATATTTATAAAAGCTATCAATCGGGACGGCCTGTGCTAAGAGGACTGAATCTCACCCTGCCGGCAGGGCGCATTATCGGTCTGCTTGGCCCCAACGGCTGCGGAAAATCCACGCTGATCAAGCTGATCGCGGGGCTTTTGGTGCCCGACCGCGGCAACATTACCATATGCGGCCAGCCGCGCTCCGAGGCCACAAACGCGCTGATCTCCTATCTGCCCGAACGTCCTTATTTTCAAAGCAATATGCGCGTTGTGCAGCTACTGGATTATTTCAGCGACTTCTATGCCGATTTTGACAGATCACGTGCCATTGCTATGTTAAATGACTTGGGTATCGCGCCCGATGCACGTATGCGCACTCTTTCAAAGGGCACCAAGGAAAAGGTGCAGCTGGTGCTTGTCATGTCGCGACGTGCCAAGCTATATCTGCTTGACGAGCCGATCGCGGGTGTTGACCCCGCAGCAAGAGATTACATTTTAAGAACCATCATCAGCAATTACTCCCCCGACGCGACCGTTGTGCTGACCACGCACCTGATCACCGATATAGAGCCCGTGCTTGACGACTTCGTATTTATGGGCCACGGTGGACAGATCTTGCTGGCAGGCAATGCCGACGAGGTGCGCGAGGCGCACCAAAAATCTCTCAATGAGCTCTTCAGGGAGGTATTCAGATGCTGAAAAAATGCTTAAAATATGACCTTTTGTCATTTTCACGCCTCTTTTTGCTGCTGGCAGGCACGGTGCTGGGGCTTTCCCCCATCGCAGGACTTTTACTGCGCCTTCTGATCACACGCTGGGAGGAGATGCTGTTCCCTTGGGAGGCCTTCTTGGTTATAGCCTACGTCTTTTTGATCGGCATCTTTATTTTGGCGAGTATCCTGATGGTCTACATACGCTACTACACGCACCTTTTCAGGGATGAGGGTTACCTCACCTTTACCCTGCCAGTCAAACGCTCTACCCTTCTTTTTTCCAAGATCTTAAGCGCTATGATCTATCAGGCGGCAGCGATCGCGGTGGTGGCTTTGGCTGTTTGCATCGTGTTTCTCATCACACCCTACAACGGCCAGCCCTATCACACGCTTTTTGGAGCTGCCTTTACCCCCCTCTTGCGCCGTATCGGTGCGGCCTTTGCCGAAAATTGGTTTGTGACTCTTTTAAAGGGCGCCGTCGGCATTTTACTGGCAATTCTTATCATGCTTTTCTATCATTTGTTTTATTATCTCACCATAACGATGGGCTCCTCGATCAACCGCAAGCACCCTTTGCTGTTTTGCGTGCTGCTGATCTACGCCTTCAACACCGTTCTCTCGTTACTGTCAACCCCCGCACTGATGGTGCTGACACTGTGGTTTACCGCCGTTGACAAGCTCTATCCGCTTGCGCTCGTTGGTGCTCAGGCAGAGGCAGTCTATCTGACGATAGCCTTCACGCTTGCCGCCATGCTTGCCCTGCTCTGCGCGGCGATCTGGCAATGGATCCTCCATCTGCTGGAGCGTCGCCTGAATCTTGCCTAAGGAGGACGATGCTATGAAAAAAATTTTTACACTGCTTTGCTGGCTCCTTGTCCTTCTTTGCCTGTTTTCCTGCACGGCCATGGCTGCAAGCAAGCCCTTGAACGACGACGGTGACCCCACCGAATTTGTGTTATCCAACGACGAAAGCATCCTGACGTATGGCGATATTACCTATAAGCCGTTTCGTAGCTATGCGCCGCTGATGATCATGCCTGAAGAAATGTACGTATATAGTCAGCACATAAATATTGAAGATCTTGGCTATCGGGATGCGCTGATCATGCGCAATCTTTATAACCGTGACATCATTATATTTGAGGGCGACGACGGTATACGCCTTTACGTGACACCCAGGGGTGAGGCGATCATGAATCGCTATCTTTCACTGGATTTTCCCGCATTCACCACCTATGAATACCCCCAGCGTGCTGACGTCCCCCTTGAGCTTGTCTTATTTCTTGACGGTAACCAGGACGGCCAGCAGCTGCAAAGCGTTGAGGTAAGCACGCTTCAGGACTTGGAGCAGCACATCATCTACGGTATGGATGAGACAGGCACCTTCGGACACGAGCACGGTGCCGTCTACGTGATCAACGGCGAATACTGGTATATCAATTACGACGCCTTGGATAACACATATTTTGACAGCAACGGCTATTTTTCCTACCGCAGCGGAACGGTAACGATGAAAAAGGTCGACAAGACCGCCTTTGATGCCGTACTTGACGCACGCGAGAAATTTCATATTCAGTACACCTATCAAAGTGATGAGATCAAAGAAACGAACGAGGACGGCGCACGCGTCATATTTGCTCTTCTTTCAATACTCTTTTTGATACTGCCTGTCGCCGCATTGACCGTTGCACTGGTGCTGTATCTGCGCGAGCCTCGCCCAAGACGCCGCCGCTATCTTATCACCACGCTGTTGGCCGGCGCGTGGCTACTCCTTTTCTTGATATTGCTGATCATCATTATTTTAAGTTGACAAAAGCAACGGTCGGGAGTATAATAAAGAAAAAGACTTTAAAGGAGATCTGACATGGGTATTTTCTTTTGCGTTGTGGCTCTTGCCATCGGCGGCATCTTAAGCGGGATCTTTCACGCATCGGTGCCGATCATCATTGCGCTTGTTTACGTGGGGACCTTTATCGTGTGGTCTATTTCCGACGATCACCCCAAATTCAATGCATTTATCACCTTTGTGGTAGGACTCGTGAATGCCATCGTCTTTATCAGCACAGGCAAGGTATGGCTCTTTTTCCTGCTCCTCGCGTGGATCGGCTACGTCAAGACCCACCGCGTATGGGGTGAGTATGCCTACTATGATTACGTAACCATTGACGAGAAGATCTACGCCTTTTTTGACGACAGCACCACGACGACCGTGCACGTCATCGCTACCCTGCTGTCAATAGGCTTCTACTGCGTGCTGGGCTTTGCCGCCCTCTCCGCGCCCTCTCTTGCCTTTATACCCGTCGTATGGCTTGGTTACCGCACCATTCGCGTATTTATGGCAGCGGAATGATCTTAAACAAAAAAGCCTCGCGCGTGCCGCGCGAGGCTTTTTTTGTTTGCTTAAAGATTGTAGTAGCGGTCAAACTCTGCAGGGTGCGGGATCTTAGCAAGATCGGCACACTCGGCACGCTTGGTCTTGATGATGTTCTTAAGGAGCTCCTCGGGGAACACGCCGCCTGCGGTAAGGTAATCGTGATCGGCCTCCAGTGCATCAAGTGCCTCGGGCAGAGAGGTAGGCAGACCCTTCAGCTTTGCCTTTTCCTCATCGGAGAGGTGATACAGGTTAAAGTCGTAGGGACCCCAGCCCTCAGCATGAGGATCGATCTTATTCTTGATGCCGTCAAGACCTGCCATCAGGATAGCGGCATAGCAGAAGTAAGGATTGCAGGTCGCATCGGGGTTACGAAGCTCGAAGCGACGCTTATCGGGGCTCTTTGCATAGGCAGGGATACGAATAACGGCAGAACGGTTAGAGGTTGCGTAGCCAACGGTTACGGGCGCCTCAAAGCCGGGCACCAAGCGCTTGAAGGAGTTGGTGCTGGGGTTGGTGAGTGCGCAAAGAGAAGCGATATGCTTCAACAGACCGCCCATAAAGTAATGAGCAGTTTGGGAAAGGTGCGAGTAACCGTTATCATCAGAGAATACAGGCTGACCGTCCTTAAAGAGGATCATATGCACGTGCATACCGCTGCCTGCCTCACCGTAGATGGGCTTAGGCATGAAGGTAGCGCTCTTGCCATACTTGAGAGCCGTGTTGTGAATGATGTATTTGATCATCATCG
>SVSV01000009.1 GCA_015064125.1 Oscillospiraceae bacterium | reverse complement strand
AGATCGCAGGTCTTGACGTAAAGCGCATCATCAACGAGCCCACGGCCGCAGCCCTTGCTTACGGCATGGATAAGGAGAACGACCAGACCATTATGGTATTCGACCTTGGCGGCGGCACGTTTGACGTATCTATTCTTGAGATCTCCGACGGTGTGTTTGAGGTGCTTGCCACCGCAGGCGACAACCGTCTTGGCGGCGATGACTTTGACCAGCGCATCATCAACTGGATGGCTGACCGGTTCCAGCGCGAGAACGGCGTTGACCTGCGTCAGGATAAGATGGTGCTGCAGCGCCTCAAGGACGCCGCAGAGAAGGCAAAGATCGAGCTTTCGGGCATGACCTCCTCTAACATCAATCTCCCCTTCATTACGGCAACCGCCGCAGGCCCTCTGCACTTTGAGGCGACCCTCACGCGTGCTGAGTTTGACCGTCTGACGGCCGACCTCGTTGACCGCTGCATGGTGCCCACGCGCAAGGCGCTGGAGGATGCAGGCAAGTCTGTTTCCGAGATCCATAAGGTGCTGCTGGTGGGCGGCTCTACGCGTATCCCCGCCGTGCAGGAGGCAGTCAAGAAGTTTACGGGCAAGGAGCCCTTTAAGGGCATCAATCCCGACGAATGTGTGGCAGTCGGTGCCGCTATTCAGGGAGGCGTGCTTGGCGGCGACGTCAAGGATCTGCTGCTTCTGGACGTAACGCCCCTCTCGCTTGGTATTGAAACGCTTGGCGGTGTATTTAACCGCATTATCGAGCGTAATACCACCATCCCCGTGAAGAAGAGTCAGGTATATTCCACTGCTGCTGACGGTCAGACCTCGGTTGAGATCCACGTGCTTCAGGGCGAGCGTGAGATGGCCGCAGGCAACACCACGCTGGGGCGCTTTAACCTTGACGGTATTCCCGCAGCTCCCCGTGGCGTGCCCCAGATCGAGGTCACCTTTGATATCGATGCAAACGGTATCGTGAACGTGACTGCAATGGATAAGGGCACGGGCAAGGAAACGCACATCACCATCACCTCCTCGACCAACATGTCGCAGGAGGATATCGACCGCGCTGTAAAGGACGCTGAGCGCTTTGCAGAGGAGGACAAGAAGCAGAAGGAGGCGGTCGACACCAAGAACCACGCTGAGACGCTGATCTTCCAGAGCGAGAAAACGCTGGGCGAGATCGGCGATAAGATCAGCGAGGATGAAAAGGCTGACGTGAAGGCCGCTATCGAGAAGCTGCGCACCACCGTAGCAGGTGGCGATACGGCTGCGATCAAGGCTGATACCGAGGCACTTGAGAAGGCCTTCTACGCCCTTTCCGAAAAGCTTTATAAGGCGCAGGGCGGCGCTGAGGCAGGCCCCGATATGGGCGGTGCCGATGCAGGTGCTGAGGGTGGCTTCTATAATGCGGATTTTGAGGATAAGACCAACTGATTTTAAAAAGAGAGAATTATGGCAGATAAACGCGACTATTATGAGATATTGGGTGTAGATAAGGGCGCTGACGAGGCCACCATCAAAAAGGCCTACCGTCAGCTTGCCAAAAAATATCACCCCGATATGAACCCCGACAATAAAGAGGCAGAGGTAAAATTCAAGGAGGTCAACGAGGCCTACGACGTTTTGTCCGATGCTGATAAGCGTGCCAAATACGACCAGTACGGCCATGCGGCATTTGACCCTGCCGCAGGCGGTGCGGGGGGCGGCTTTGGCGGCTTCGGCGATTTCGGCGATATCTTCAGCAGCTTTTTTGGCGGTGGCTTTGGCGGCGGCTTTGGTGGCGGTGCCACCCGCAACGGCCCCGCGCGCGGCGATGATATCGGTGCGCGTGTGTCGGTCACCTTTGAGGAGGCCGCCTTTGGCGTCAAAAAGGAGATCAGCTATAACCGCGTGTGCCGCTGCCCCGATTGCTCGGGCAGCGGTGCCGCAAAGGGCAGCAGTGCCGAGACCTGCGGTAAATGTCGCGGCTCGGGGCAGATGCGCGTGATGCAGCGCCTGGGCGGTATGCAATTCCAGAGCACCACCACGTGCGATAGCTGCCGCGGTAAGGGTAAGATCATCAAAAACCCCTGTAATAATTGCCGAGGTACGGGCTTTATCCGCATTACCAAAAAGCTGGAGGTCTCCGTCCCTGCGGGTATTGACGACGGCGAGCGTATCGCACTGCGTGGGCAGGGCAACGACGGCCGCAACGGCGGTGGCGCAGGGGATCTGATCCTTCAGGTGAGTGTTAAGCCCCATCCCATCTTTGAGCGCGACGGCTATCATATCTTTTGTGACGTGCCGCTGCCTGTGACCGATGCCATTCTTGGCGCTGAGATCGAGATTCCCACGCTTGAGGGAAATATGAAATACACCATTCCCGAGGGCACACAGCCCGGCGCCACCTTTACGGTAAAGGGGCAGGGTATTCCGTATATCAACAACAAAACGCGCCGCGGTGACCTGGTGTTCCGTGTCAACGTGGAAATTCCGCGCGCCTTGTCGGATAAGCAAAAGGAGCAGGTGCGCGCCTTTGCCGAGGACTGCCGCGAAAGCAATTACGGTAAGAAATCGGGCTTTTTTAAGCGCATTTTTGAAAAGCTGAACGGCAATTAAGGGAGTTTTTATGGACTATTGCAAGGATTGGTCGCAGGTAAAGGTGACCGTTAAATTGGAGCATCTTGATACGCTTGTGGCAATCATGAGCATGCTCAACAACAATCTGATGATCGAGGATTTCAGTGATATCGATCTCAAGACCTGCTACGGCGATCTTATTGACGAAGCGATCCTGAACGCCGATAAGACCGTGGCGGCCGTTTCGGTATTTTTGCCTGCTGACAGACCCTTTACCGATGCGGTGGCGTTCCTGCGCGAGCGTATGGCGGACAGTGGCTTTGAGGGCAAGATCGAGGTGATCGGCGTATCCGAGGAGGACTGGGCCAATTCCTGGAAGGCCTATTACAAGCCTCTGCACATCGGCAAAAGGATGGTCATTGTGCCCGCTTGGGAGCACTATTCTGAACAGCCCGGTGAGATCATTGTACGCATGGACCCGGGTATGGCCTTTGGCACGGGCACGCACGAGACCACACGTTTGGTCATCGAATTGCTTGAGCAGCACGTGAACGAGGGCATGCGCGTGCTTGACGTGGGGTGTGGCAGCGGTATTCTTGCCATCTGCGCCAAAAAGCTGGGCGCGGCTGCATGTAAAGCCTACGACATTGATCCCGTGGCCGTGCGCGTGGCGCGCGAAAATATCAAGGACAGCGGCGAGGAAAATGTCACGTGTGACGTATCGGACCTGTTAAAGCAGGTCGACCTTTCGGGCGGAGGATATGATATTGTGTGCGCCAATATTGTGGCTGATATCATCATTCGTATGGCCCCTGATGTTGGTGCCTATATGAAGGAAAATGCCATTTTGCTGGCGTCTGGTATCATCACCGAGCGTGCCGAAGAGGTGGTAAAAGCCTTGCAGGACAACGATCTTGTGGTTACGCAGCGACTTGATGACAATGGTTGGTGCGCTCTTGTTGTGAAAAAAGCATAATATGGTTTATTGGACTATATCAATAAAAACGGGCATCTGACGGTGCCCGTTTTGTCATTTTTGTTAAGAAAGTGGTAAAAAATCACAAATCAGGCATTGACAAATTGTTTAATTTGCGTTATAATATATGAAAGTCTTTAGGGAGGTTGACGACGTGCCGCGTTTCTTTGTACCAAGCGATGACATTACACAAACAAGCATTACCGTGCGCGGAAACGATGCACATCATATCTCCCGTGCGCTTCGCATGGCCGCGGGTGACCACATTACCGTTTGCGATAGCAGCGGATGTGAATACGACTGCGTGCTGAAGAGCTTTGCCGAGGGGGCGGTCGTCGCGGATATTCTTTCCGTGCGCCAGCAGGATAACGAGCCACCCTACCGCTTGGTGCTCTATCAGGCCTTGCCTAAGGGGGATAAGCTTGATACGGTCATACAGAAATCGGTGGAGTGCGGCGTTTCTTGTATCGTGCCCTTTGAAAGTGAGCGGTGCGTGGTGCGTATGAAGCCCGAGGCTGAGGACAAAAAGCGCGAGCGTCGCAGACGCATTGCCAAGGAGGCGGCCAAGCAATGTGGACGCGGTGTGGTGCCTGACGTCGGTGCCACGCTTACCTTTGAGGCAATGCTGAGGGAGGCTGCGGGGGCCGATCTGGTGCTGTTTTGCTTTGAAGGGGAGGGGACCGTCCCCTTGCCGCGCCTGCTCAGGGACAATCCCGTGCCAATGGGCGCAACGATCGCCCTGGTCGTTGGCAGCGAGGGAGGCTTTTCACTATCCGAGGCGGCGCGTGCCACCGAAGTCGGTTTTTTGCCAACAGGGCTTGGCAAGCGGATCTTAAGAACCGAAACAGCCCCGATCTTTGCGCTGGCTTGTATTGCGGCGGTGCTGGAATTGGATAATTAAAAATTCACAAAAAAATCAGAGTGCTTTTGTGAAAAAACAGTAAATTCCTATTGCAATATTACAAAAAATCGTGTAAAATATAGGTATTCTGCATATTTTACACATGAGAAGGATGAGGTATTAGTATGTCTAACAGATTGTTTCAGGGTGTGATCCACCAGATGAAGGATGCCATTGACCGCGTGATCGGCGTGATCGACGAGAACGGCGTGATCATCGCTTGCTCCGAGCTTGTGAAGATCGGCGAGATCAAGCAGGGTATCCGTGATGAGCTGGCCTATGCCTCGGAGGAGGTCGTCAGCGGTGGCTTCACCTACCGTCCCATCGTCAGTGGCACTCGTGCAGAGCATATCGTGTTCGTGGAGGGTGAGGATAAGATGGCCGAGAAAATGTGCAAGATGCTGACCATTGCACTCGGTAACATCAAAAATCTTTACGACGAAAAATATGACAAGGGCTCTTTTATCAAAAATATCATTCTTGATAACATTCTTCCCAGTGATATTTATATCAAGAGCAAGGAGCTTCACTTCAACACCGATGAATCGCGCATCGTATTCCTCATCAAATTCTTCGGCAAAACCGATATGATGCCCTTTGAAATGCTGCAAAATATGTTTCCTGACAAATCGCGCGACTACGTTATCAGCGTAGGCGAGCATGATATCGTGCTTGTCAAGGATATCAAGCACGGTACCGAAATGAAGGAAATTGAAAAGATCGCTACCAATATTGCCGATACGCTTTCCACCGAGTTTTACACCAAGGTGGCGATCGGCATCTCTACTGTTGTTGATAATATCAAGGACCTTGCCCGTGCCTATAAGGAGGCACAGGTCGCCCTTGAGGTCGGCAAGGTTTTTGAAACCGAAAAGAATATCATCAACTATGAAAATCTTGGCATCGGACGTCTGATATACCAGCTTCCCACCACCCTTTGCGAGATGTTTTTGCAGGAGGTGTTCAAAAAGGAAAGCCTTGAATCGCTTGACCGCGAGACCCTGATGACGATCCAGAGCTTCTTTGAAAACAACTTAAACGTTTCCGAAACCTCGCGCAAGCTTTTCGTGCACCGTAACACGCTGGTGTACCGTCTTGAGAAGATCCGCAAATTAACGGGTCTTGATCTGCGTGAGTTCGAGCATGCCATCACCTTTAAGGTGGCGCTGATGGTCAAGAAGTATCTTGACAGCAAGCCCGGCAAATTCTGATCTATACTACGTACATACTGTGTCTTAAGTAAGCGGTGACGGCAACGCGCATCCGCTTACTTTTGGCTGTTTGACCTCTTGGATCTACCTTTTAATACCGAAAAGAGGGAATAAATGGAACTGTTTTTTACAATTTCTCCTGCCGTCACCCCCGAGCGCCGCGAGGCTGTTGCTGGAGCATTACAGGCTATTTTACAGGGGGCACGGGTGGATATCGCACCCGACGGTACGGCTCTGCGCATCGATCTGCCGCCGACCACCGACCGCCTTTCGGCAACTGACGCTCTGACCTTCCGTTTGCAGGCTCTTGGCTATACCGCCCTTGAGATGCGTCGTCCGACACCCCCGCCCCCTATGTATGCGCCCCCCTTTACGGCGCCCCGTAAGCAGCCGCGCACGATACGCTTATCCGTATTTCTGATCTCCCTGATCTCCTCGTTGCTCGTTTGCTCGGTGCTGATGTTCTCGGTGGGCATGGTGTTTATGAGCATTTATCAGGAAAACCAGACGCTTGGCACCGACGGCACGGAGGGGTATAGCGGAAAGATCGGCCTGATCGATCAGATCTTTTCGGATTACGCGCTTTACGATACCAACGGCGATCTGCTGCTTGACAGTATGCTCAAGGCCTACGTGGCCGCTACGGGTGACAGATATGCTGCTTACTATACCCAAGCCGAGCTTGAGGCGCTGATGGCCGAAAACGGCGGTGAGATGGTGGGCATTGGCATTACCGTGACCGAAAGCGTGTCGCCCGTTGGCATTATGATCATCAGTGTGATGAAGAATTCTCCCGCAGCCACCGCAGGTGTGCGCGCAGGCGATGTGATCGTCAGCGTGGGCGATGGGGAAAACGAGGCAAGTGTGGCGGAGGTCGGCTTTGACGTGGCCTCGGCGGCGCTCCGCGGCGAGGAGGGGAGCGTAGCGCATTTTAAGGTGCTGCGCGACGGTGCCGCATTGCCCTTTGCCATCACGCGTGCGCGTGTGGAATATGAATCGGTGACAGGGCGCGTGAGTGAAGCAGACCAAACGGTCGGCATCGTTTCGATCACGCAGTTTATGACGAATACCCCCGTACAATTCAAAGCCGAAATGGAGCGCCTGATCACCGCGGGCTGCACCTCGTTTGTCTTTGACGTGCGCAACAACCCGGGAGGGGATCTGAAATCGATCATTGCGGTGCTGTCGTTTTTCCTTCAGGAGGACGATCTGATCGTAACCGTTGTCAACAAGGACAAGAGTGAGGAAAAGCATTATTGCACACCTGCCTCTTATGACGGTGAATATGCCGATTGCAGTATTCGTGAGGCAGATATCGGGAAATACCGTCAATACGGCATGGCGGTTCTCGCGAACGGTCATACCGCCAGTGCGGCAGAGTTGTTTTGCGCGGTCTTGCGTGATTACGAGCTGGCAGAGATCGTTGGCACCACCACCTACGGCAAGGGTGTTTTACAGCACATTTTTGCTCTTGAGAGCTTTGGCTATAGCGGTGGCATTAAGCTTACCACAGGCTATTATAATCCACCCTCGGGCGTCAATTACGATGGGGTGGGCGTTGCCCCCCACGGCACGCAAACGCCCCTTGACGATGCTGTGAAGGACAAGAACATCTATCTTTTGACGGAAGCTGAGGATAACCAGCTAAGAGCCGCGATCACGGCCGCTAAGCAATAAAAAATTATATTTTCATACAGAGGAGTTACCGTTATGGCAAATACCAAGAAGATTACAATGACGCAAGAGGGCTACAACGAGCTTGTCAAGGAGCTGCAATGGCGCGAGGGCGAGGAGCGCGAGCGCATTAAAAACGATATCGTTACCGCACGTGGCTTTGGTGACCTTTCCGAGAATGCCGAGTATGATGCTGCACGTAACGCACAGGCGGAGAACGAGGCACGCATTCTCAAATTAAAGCACGATATTGAGCATGCAGAGGTCTACGATGCTTCCCGTGCCGTGCGCGGTGTGGTAGACATCGGCTCGGTCGTAACGGTATATGATGAGGAAATGAAGGAGGAGTGTGTTTGGCGTATCGTTGGCTCCAACGAGGCAGACGTCGTCAGCGGCAAGATCTCCGACCAATCTCCCGTTGGCAAGGCGCTGATCGGTCACCGTGCAGGCGACGTGATCACAGGCGTGGTTGAGGCATCGGGCTATAATTTCACCTACCGCATCGTGCGTGTAGGTCGTGACTGATCAGAGGTTTTAATATGGCAGAAGAAAAGAGAAACGGGGCGGCCGAGACCGCCGAGGGGGAAGCCAATTTAGGTGATATTTTGCGCGTGCGCCGCGAAAAGCTGGCTGCTCTGCGTGAGGCGGGTGCCGACCCCTTTCAGATCACCAAATATCCCCAGGACAGCTATTCTAAGGATATCAAGACCCGCTTTGCCGACCTTGAGGCTGAGGCAGAGACTGATGTTGTCGTATGCCTTGCAGGCCGTATGATGACCAAGCGCGTGATGGGTAAGGCCAGCTTTGCACACTTGCGTGACGATAAGGGTGATATTCAGATCTACGTGCGCCGTGATGTCATTGGCGAAGAGCCTTATGCAGGCTTCAAAAAGATGGATATCGGTGATATCATCGGTATTAAGGGCACTGTTTTCCGCACCAAAATGGGTGAGATCAGCGTGCGCTGCACAGAGGTGGTCCTCCTTGCCAAGAGCCTGCTGCCCTTGCCTGAGAAATTCCACGGTCTGAAGGACCAGGAGATGCGTTACCGTCAGCGTTATGTTGACCTGATCGTCAATCCCGAGGTGAAGGATACGTTTGTGAAGCGCAGCATGATCCTGCGCGAGCTGCGAGCTTTCCTTGACAGCAAGGGCTTTCTTGAGGTGGATACCCCCATTCTTACGCCCTTTGAGATCGGCGCCTCTGCCCGCCCCTTTATGACGCACCACAATACGCTGGATATGGATATGGTGCTTCGCATTGAGACCGAGCTTTACTTAAAGCGCCTGATCGTGGGTGGCATGGACCGCGTGTATGAGGTTGGCCGTATTTTCCGAAACGAGGGCATGGACCCCAAGCACAACCCCGAATTTACCAGTATTGAGCTTTATCAGGCCTATACCGACTATCATGCATTGATGGATCTGGTAGAGGAAATGATGCGCACCGTGGCACAAAACGTCTGCGGCAGCCTTGTGATCCCTTACTGCGGCCATGAGATCGATCTCGGCCATTGGGAGCGCATGACGATGCTTGAGGCGGTGAAGAAATACAGCGGCGTTGACTTTAACGAGATCTCGAGCGACGAGGAGGCCATTGCCACCGCAAAGGCGCATCACGTGGATCTGCCCGAGGTGCCCACCAAGGGTGCTATCCTTGCTGAGTTCTTTGATGCCTTTGTTGAGGACAAGCTGATCCAGCCCACCTTTATTTATGATTATCCCGTGGAGATCAGCCCTCTTGCCAAGCGCAAGCCCGAGGACCCCGCTTATACCGAGCGCTTTGAATACTTTATCAATGCCACTGAGTTTGGCAATGCCTTCTCGGAGCTTAACGATCCCATCGACCAAAAGGAGCGCTTTGAGCGTCAGGTCGCCGAGCGCAAGGCCCTTGACCCCAAGTGCCGCGCACAGGTCGATTACGATTATGTGACCGCTCTTGAGTACGGTCTGCCCCCCACGGGCGGCCTTGGCTTTGGTGTTGACCGTTTGGTGATGCTTCTCACCGATAGCCCGTCTATCCGTGACGTGCTGCTGTTCCCGACGATGAAGCCCGTAGATTGATCTTTTTGGGACTGCAAGAAATGGCTTGCAGTCCCTTTTTAAGGAGCTAAAATGGAAGAAAATAAATACGAAAAGCTACAAGAGCGCGAGATCAGCCTCGGCGCTCGGGGCCCTAAGCGCCCCGAAAGGGAGCACGGTAGGGTATATCGCTGGCTCGATAATTTTTGGTATCATCACAAATGGGCCGTTATTGCCGCGCTGGCGGTGGTTATTGTGCTGACGGTCTGCATTGCCCAGATGTGCGGCCGCGAGGAGGAGGGTGATATCGTGATGATCACCGCAGGTCCTTACGGCTATGTGACTAACGAGGCAGGGCAACGCGACGTGATGAACTGTCTTGCCACGTATCTTACCGATGATTACAACGGCAACGGCAAAAAGGATATCACTCTGCGCCATTATACCGTGTATTCCGAGGAGGAGATCAAGGCCCTTCAAGATCGTGTGGATGAAAACGGACAGCCAAACGGTGTGACAATAGACCGTTATCAAAGCACGCAGGCCTATCAGGCCTTTTCGCAGTATTTGACAACAGGAGACGCCGCCCTGATGCTGGTATCGCCCTGGATCGCCGCGGAGTATAGCAGCGGTCGCGCTGTGCTTGTTGATTTTCAAGAGATTTTTGAAGCTCTCCCCACAGGTGCTATCATAACCACTCGTGAGGACGGCACCACAGCCTGCTACGGCATCAGGCTTTCTGAAACTCCCTTGTGGCGCGATAACAGTGCCATTCGCAACAATCTCCCTGAGGATGCCGTGATCTGCCTGTTAAGACCCGGGATCTTCGGCAACAATGCCGACGAGGTGCGCTATCAGGGAACTGTCGAGCTTGTGAAAAAAATCGCCCAATAACGTGAGGGGGCTGTCATATTTGGCGCGACCGGAAAAGTCCGCGGAATAAAGAAAAAATCTCATTTACCCATAAAAAGAGCAAATGAGAGAGTTATGTAAGAAAATAGGTTGAATTTCTTCGAAATTCTTCCATTTTAAAGCGGACTTTTTCTACCGACCCTCCCAAGGCTCGACGTACAAAGTACGCCTCACGCCTTGGGATGAACGCTTCTCGCCTAAATCTGACCACCCCCTTGACTTCGGGGCTGTCATATTTGGCGCGATCGAAAAAGTCCGCGGGATAAAGAAAAAATCTCATTTACCCATAAAAAGAGCAAATGAGAGAGTTATGTAAGAAAATAGGTTGAATTTCTTCGAAATTCTTCCATTTTAAAGCGGACTTTTTCTACCGCCCCTCCCAAGGCTCGACGTACAAAGTACGCCTCACGCCTTGGGATGAACGCTTCTCGCTTATCCCCTTGACTTCGGGGCTGTCTCAAATGCAAATTTGAGACAGCCCCTTTTCTCTAAAAACCATTTTTTACAAATCACGAAAGCTGCATAACAAAAATTCCCCTCGGCAATAATTTTATTACGCCATTAAAGGGGAGTAAAATGTATAAAAACAAGGTAGAAATATGCGGAATCAACACCTCGGATCTAAAGACGCTTACAGATGAGGAAAAGCGATTGCTTTTAGATAAGATGAAGGCGGGGGACAGCGCCGCACGCGATGAGCTGATCTACGGGAATCTTCGCTTGGTGCTTTCGATCATTCAGCGCTTTTCGGGCAGGCGCGAAAATCCTGATGACCTGTTTCAGGTAGGGTGTATTGGACTTATTAAGGCGGTGGATAATTTCAACACCGAGCTTGACGTTAAATTTTCCACCTATGCCGTGCCGATGATCATCGGTGAGATCCGACGGTATATCAGGGATAATAATTCTATTCGTATCAGCCGTTCGGTACGTGATCTTGCTTACCGCGCCTTGCAGGCAAGGGAGGAGCTGACAAGAGAAAAGGAGTGCGAGCCGAGCATTGATGAAATAGCAAAAAAGCTGAGCGTGCCGCGAGAGGCGCTGCAGCAGGCGATGGAAGCTATCGTTGAGCCTATTTCGCTCTACGAGCCCGTCTATAACGAAAGCGGGGACGCCATTTACGTGATGGATCAGCTGAGCGATACCTCAGCGCAGGAGGAGCATTGGCTTGAGCACGTGGCCTTGGCAGATGCTATGAAAAAGCTCAGTGAGCGTGAAAAGCGTATCATTGAAATGCGCTTTTATCACGGTAAAACCCAAATGGAGATCGCCGAGAGCATTGGTATTTCACAAGCACAGGTCAGCCGCCTTGAGAAAGGGGCGCTTGAGCGTATGCGCAAAGAAATTTAATACAAAACCACTTGAATTTTTAAAAATAGATAAAATATGTCTTTTTATATATAAAAACAAGTTGTGCTATGTCGGGCAATGCGGCGGAGTGGTCGCATTGCCCGATTTTGCAAAAAGGTGTCAGATTGCCCGCCCTTGCTTCGTGCAATGCTAAACGTGGGGGTGAGTATATGAAAGAAAAATGCGGTTTGTTTTTTCATACGGTTTTGCTTGGGGTGTCGGCGGCTGCTTCAAAGGCTGTCACCTTTTTACTCATGCCCTTTTATACGGCAGCCCTCTCACCTGAGGATTTCGGTGCCGCTGATCTTGTGGTGAGCACTGCGGTTCTGCTTTTACCGTTTGTGACCTTACATGCAGGGCCATCGCTGTTTCGCTTTTTTGTGGGGGCAGGTGATACCGAGCGGCGCGCAGTCGCTTCGACGGCGGCGGTGCTGGTAGCGGTGGGGAGTGCTGTGTTTTTGTTGCTCCTGCCGCTTTTGCGCTTTTGGCCCGTGCTGAACGTCTATCGTTTTTATTTGTTATTTTACGTGCTGATCGCATCGCTGCACGGTGTTTTGACACAGTATTTGCGTGCTACGGGCGCTTATACGGTTTATGCATTCCTGCAGCCCTTGACGGCGCTTTGCAGTCTTTCTTTGCAGATATTCTTTATTGTCAGCCTCGGGCTTGGTGCGCGCGGGTATTTGCTTGGAATTATTCTTTCCGATGCTGCGGCAAGTGTGTTTTTACTCTGCTATTTGCGCCCGTGGGAGGCGATCGCGCTGAGCGCTGTGTCATGCCGCGTGCTTAAAAAAATGCTTTTCTACGGTCTGCCTCTGATACCGGGTGCAGCCTTTTGGTGGCTGATGTCACTTTCTGACCGTTATTTTATTCTTCATTATCATTCACTCGAGCAGACAGGGCTTTATGCTGCCGCTGCAAGGATCCCCGCACTTTTCAGCTTTTTGCTGGGGGTGTTTTTGGAGGCGTGGCAATACAGCGCCCTGCAGGTAAGCGAGAGGGAAGCACGCACCGCGCATTTTGCCCGTATATATCGTATGCTACTGCCTGTATCGGTATTGGGCGCGGCGGCACTGCTCGTGCTTTGTGTGCCACTTGTTAGCGTGCTGTTTGCACCTGCTTACCGTGAGGCTGTGAAATTTGTGCCTTTTTTGGTGCTGGCGGCGCTTTTTTCCTCACTTTCCGGTTTTTTTGGAACGGCTTATCAAGCGACTCTTCGCTCTTTGCCTTCCTTTTTTAGCTCTATGCTTGGATCGGGCGTGAATCTTTTGTTCAATTTCCTGCTCATACCGAGGCTTGGCGCAATGGGGGCGGCGCTGGCGACGCTTGTTGCGTATTTTGCTGTATTTTTGCTCCGCGCGTGCCATACTGCAACGTTTTTGCACTTCCCACGGTATTTTGGTAAGGGCGCCGTGTCACTTTTCCTGTTATTGCTGACAGCAACGTGTGTTTGTGTGGGAGCACTGCGCATCAGCCTGCTGTCGGCGTTGCTTTCGGTCTTGCCGTTTTGGCGTGAGGGAAGGGCGGTGTTTGATATTCTCTTGGAAAAATGGCGTTTTTTGTTGAAAAATTACCAAAAATATAAAAACCGTTCTTGACTTTTCCTTCTTATTGTTTTATAATGGCTGTGATAGAGGTGCGAGCTTTATATAAGTAGCGCGATAAGCCTTCGCTTCGGTACGAAATGCCGCGGCAGAGCGCCGCGGCATTTTTGTTTGTGCCTCAAAAACAAAAATGAAGGAGTCATTATGAAAAAAAGACAGATCATTAATCTTGTCGTGCTGGCGCTGGCTGTGATCGCTGTGGTCGTGCTTGCCATTACCCTGCGTACCGCTCCTGCTGATGCTGACACGCCCTACTTCGCGACCTTTATGTCGCTCGTGCCGCCGATCATCGCCATTTGCCTCGCGCTTTTCACAAAGGAAGTATTCAGCTCGCTGTTTGTCGGCGTGCTGGCAGGCGGCCTCTTTTATGCCGATTTCTCGCCTGTTAAGGCCATTGATACCGTTGTAAATACGGGTATTATCGAGGCTGTTTCGGGCACCGCGGGCATTTTCGCCTTTCTCGTCATTCTTGGTGCCGTAGTTATTCTGCTCAATAAGGCAGGCGGCTCCCAAGCCTTCGGCAAATGGGCACAGACTCACGTGAAGACCCGCGTGGGCGCACTGCTTGCTACCTTTGCTTTGGGTGTTTTGATCTTTGTTGACGACTACTTTAACTGTCTGACTGTTGGTAGCGTCATGAAGCCTGTCTGCGATACGCATAAGATCTCGCGCGCGAAGCTTGCTTACATCATTGATGCTACCGCCGCCCCCATTTGCATGATCGCTCCCGTTTCCTCCTGGGCTGCCGCCGTTTCCGAGCACGTGGCCAACGGTGAGGGCCTCAAGTACTTTATCCTCGCAATTCCTTATAACTTTTATTCCTTACTTACGATCGTTTTCCTTATTACCATCACGCTGCTTGGCTTTGATTACGGCAAGATGTCGGGTGTTGAATTCAAGGCTATGAGCGAGGGCGACCTTGGTGCCATTGAATCTGAGGAGAACGTGGAGGGGCTGCCCGCAGGTGCTGCCGGTGCGCGCGTGTTTGACCTGATCGTTCCGATTGCCGTGCTGATCGTTTCCTGCGTTGTCGCTCTGATGTATGTGGGTGGCTTCTTCACCGCAGGCGATTATCAGTGGGATCTGATCGGCGCCTTCGGTAACACCGATGCTACCGTTGGCCTGCCGCTCGGCTCGCTTGTTTCCCTGATCGTGATCATCATTTATCTGATGGCCCGTCGCCTTATCAGCTTTAAGGAGTCGATGGAGGCTATTCCGAAGGGCTTTATCGCAATGGTGCCCGCGATCCTCATTCTTACACTGGCAACCGCACTCAAAAATACGACCTCGCTGCTTGGCTCTGACGTGTTTGTGGAAAATCTTCTGAAGAACGCCGATGCTCTGAAGCTCTTCCTGCCTGCCATCATCTTCCTGATTGCTTGCGGTCTTGCTTTTGCTACGGGCACCTCCTGGGGCACGTTCGGTATTCTGATCCCCATTGTTTCCGCGGCCTTTGGCGGCCTTGGCTCCGAGATTGCTGTGATCGGTATGTCCGCTTGCCTTGCAGGTGCCGTTTGCGGTGACCACTGCTCACCCATCTCCGATACCACCATTATGGCATCGGCAGGTGCACAGTGCAATCACGTGGAGCACGTTTCCACTCAGCTGCCCTATGCCATCACAGTTGCTGCCGTTTCCTTCGTGTCCTACGTGATCGCGGGCCTTATGCAGGCTGTCGGTCTTTACTGGTGGCTCTCGCTTCCCATTGCCATCGTTTTGATGATCGGTACGGTATTCGGTATCAGATTTATGGCAAAAAGAAAGGCAAATGCTTGAAAAAAATTAAAAAAATGCAAAAAACATCTTGCATTTTCTAAATAATTGTGGTATAATATCACGCGTGTGTGTTTACACGGAATTTAAGGGTGGTCCGCTGCGCAGCTCTGCATGAACATCCGGATCTTAAAGGAGGCCACAAATGAACTTGATTCAGGCTTTTACAAACGAGCAATTGAAGGCAGAGGTACCCGTGATTCGCATTGGTGACACCATTCGCATTCACAACAAGATCGTTGAGGGTACCAAGGAGAGAATTCAGCTTTTCGAGGGCACCGTTATCGCCAAGCATGGCGGCGGCATTTCCGAGACCTTTACCGTCAGACGCGTTTCTTACGGTGTAGGTGTTGAAAAGACCTTCCCGCTTCATTCTCCCAACGTTGCAAAGGTTGAGATCATTCGCGTCGGTAAGGTTCGCCGCGCTAAGCTCTACTATCTGCGTGACCGTATGGGCAAAGCATCTAAGGTTAAAGAAAAGATCTAATCTCCAGGATGGGGCGACTGCACAAGGTGCAGTCGCCTTTTCTTTTATAAAAAGATCCGCCCCCACGGCGTGCCGTGGGGGCGGTGTTGCTTATTGCGTTTGTTCGATATTAGCCAAGACGTGCTTCAAGAGCAGCAAGCTCCTCGTACATGGTAGCGGGAACAGCCTCGCCCACCTGTGCGTAGAACTCCTTGATATTCTCAACGTCTGCCTTCCAGGAGGGAACGTCAACGGTAAGCAGATCGCGAATGGTGTCAATGGTTACGCCCTCAAGGCCCTCGATGTTGATATCCTCAGCCTTCGGAACGTAGCCGATGGCGGTTTCAACAGCGTCAACCTTATCCTCGCAACGGGCAAGGATCCAAAGAAGAACGCGGAGATTGTCACCAAAGCCGGGCCAAATGAAGTGACCCTCGTCATCGGTGCGGAACCAGTTTACGTGGAAGATCTTAGGTGCGTTGGGGATCACCTTGCCCATATCGAGCCAGTGCTTCCAGTAGTCACCCATGTTGTAGCCAACGAAGGGACGCATAGCCATGGGATCGCGGCGAACTACGCCAACGGCACCGGCAGCAGCTGCGGTGGTCTCGGAGGCCATGATGGAGCCAACGAAGGAGCCGTGCTGCCAGTTGAAGGACTGGTAAACCAGGGGAGCGGTCTTTGCGCGACGGCCGCCGAATACGATAGCGGATACCGGAACACCCTTCAGGCTGTCAAACTCGGGAGAAATGCAGGGGCAGTTCTTTGCAAGAGCAGTGAAGCGGGAGTTGGGATGTGCGCCGCAGGTGGACTTATCCTTCTTGTCATACTTGGTGCAATCCCAAGGATTGCCCTTCCAGTCGATGGCATCACCGGGCTGGGGAGGATTGTTGTCAA
The DNA here is from genome assembly GCA_015064125.1 of Oscillospiraceae bacterium. Lineage (GTDB taxonomy): Bacteria > Bacillota > Clostridia > Oscillospirales > CAG-272 > Firm-07. The sequence goes on along the minus strand of SVSV01000009.1, from coordinate 15,718 downwards.
GGCCTTCCCACCAAACGGTGTTGTTCTTGGTGTCGTGCACGACGTTGGTGAAGATGGTGTCGCGCAGGCAGGTGTGCAGTGCGTTGGGGTTGGACTTCTCGTTGGTGCCGGGAGCCACGCCGAAGAAGCCGTTCTCGGGGTTAACAGCGTAAAGCTTGCCGTCCTCCTTGTTGACGCGCAGCCAAGCGATGTCGTCGCCTACGCACTCAACCTCATAGCCCTCAGCCTTGAGAGCCTTGGGGGGGATGAGCATAGCAAGGTTGGTCTTACCGCAAGCGGAGGGGAATGCGGCGGTGATATACTTCTTCTCGCCGTTGGGGTATTTTACGCCGAGGATGAGCATGTGCTCAGCCATCCAGCCCTCTTTGCGACCGAGGTAGGAGGCGATACGAAGTGCAAAGCACTTTTTGCCAAGCAGAACGTTGCCGCCGTAGCCGGAGTTCACGGACATGATCTCATTGGTTTCGGGGAAGTGGGTGATATAACGGTTCTCCTCGTCGATATCAGCCTTAGCGTGCAGACCCTTGATGTAGTCTGCGCTGTCGCCCAGTGCCTCAAGCACGTTGGTGCCAACACGCGTCATGATGAGCATGTTCAGTACAACGTAGATGGAGTCGGTGAGCTCGATGCCGTATTTTGCGAAGTCAGAGCCAACAACACCCATGGAGTAGGGGATAACGTACATGGTGCGACCCTTCATGGAGCCGGTGTAGAGCTTGAAGAGCTTAGCCTTCATCTCAGCGGGAGCCATCCAGTTGTTGATGTTGCCTGCATCCTCTTTCTTCTCGGTGCAGATATAGGTTCTGCCCTCAACACGAGCAACGTCGTTAACGGCGGTGCGGTGCAGGTAGCAGTTGGGAAGCTTTTCCTGGTTGAGCTTGATGATCTCGCCGGTAGCGCAAGCCTCCGCGCGCAGAGCCTCAGCCTGCTCCTCGGTGCCGTCGATCCAAACGATCTTATCGGGTTGGGTCATAGCGGCCATTTCTTCGATCCACGACACAACATACTTGTTAGTGGTCAAATGTTTCATTGTTTTTCTCCTCCTAAAATCTTAGACTGTGTAGCAGTCAAATCTACGATTTCCATTTTACTATATTTTTGCACAATTTGCAACTAAAACTTTCAAAGGTTACAAAATGTTAACATTTTAAAATCCCTTAAAGGGTTTTTTGCCAATTTCAGAGAGAAAATTTTGCAAGATTGAAGTTTGAAACTTGCAAAAACGGCAAAAAAATCAGCCTTTTTCTGCAAGCGTTGGCTCTTGCTTGCAAAAAAACAAATTTTTCAGCCATTTCAGGTCCTGACGCGGCAATGTGCCGGTGAGGATCAGCAGGATGACATAAATGATAACAAAGCCCAGAACGTGTGCCGTGAGGCCCCCGCCGTTTTGCGGTACCTTCACATAATGAAAGAAAATATTGGCAACGGCGGCGGCGCCGACGGCAGACAGCAAAGGGAGTAGCAAGAGGCGCACGGGGCGCGGACGGTAGCTGCTGACATGCAATAGGCGCGCGATGCTCAGTGCCGCATTGAATATTTCGGTGACGTAGATCGTTACAACGTAGCCGTGGATGCCAATGCGTGGCACCAGGAAAAATACAAGGACGACCGAGAGCAGGGCATCGGCAATATTGACGTTCATGGAATATACCTGCTCACCAAGCCCCTTTAAAAGCGCGTCGGTGGCGGTGTCAAGATACATGATAGGGATCAGGGGCGCCAGGCATTTGATGAAGTAACCGACCTCGGAGCTGTTGTAAAGCACGGTGCCAAGCTCGCCAGAAAGAAAGAGCATGACCGCCGCGGTGCCGATGGAAAAAAGCAAGGAGACCTGATAAGCTCGCCCTGCTATATAGCATATTTCTCGCCTGTTATTTATAGTCTGCTGCTCGGTGATCTCGGGGATCAGAAGTGCCGAAAAGGAGGAAAGAATGGCGGCGGGATATAGGATCACGGGCAGGGCCATGCCTTGTAGGGTGCCATAAGCGGCAAGAGCAGCTGCACTGCCTGCTCCATAGGCTGAAAGTCCTCTTGGGATTAAAATATGTTCTATTGTTAATAAACCAGACCGCATATAGGCACTAATAGCCACAGGCAAAGCCACCGCTGCTACGCGCACGGGACTTGTGTTTTTTTGCTGCTTTATGCCCTTGTATCGGCGCTTGTCAATAAGAAACAGCATAAGATTTAACAAAAGGGTCAGTGCCTCGGCAACGGCACCGCCCATCAAAATGGCGATCAGCCCGCCCTCTGTGCTTTTCGGCGCTGCCATGGACAGCAGATAAGAGGTAAACGTGATCTTTACCGCCTGCTCACTGATCTGTGCGATGGCGTTTTTATAGGCGCGGCGCACAGCTGTAAAATAACCGTTGAACACGGCGCTTATGGCAATCGGTAGCAGGGTAAAGGAGAGCATGGTGAGCGCTCTTACCGTGCGCGTGTCCTTTAAAAGGTATAAGCCGATCGGCTTGGCGAGCAGGAAGAGCAGGACCGTTGCGAGCGTGCCGAAAAAGGCTGCATAGGAAAGACAGGCCTTGAGGCATTTACGGTTTTCGGCACCGCCTGAGCGCTTTAGCCGCTCGGAGAGCGTGCGTACGGTAGCCAGATGGATGCCTGAGGTGCCCAGCGTTACGGCAAAGCTGTAAACACCCCCGACAAGTGACAAAAGCCCCATAGCCTCGGCACCCACACGCCCCGATATGTAAACGTTAAAGGCCACGCCAACCGTGCGCATCAATAGCGTGACGGCGGCGGCCAACAGGGCGTTGTAAAGATATTGTTGCTTTGTTTTCATTTTCTCACCTCAAAAAAATCTATTCGTTATTTCTTTTCATTAGCACACATATTCTCTTTACAAGGCAAAAAAAATATGCTATAATCAACTTGTAAGGCTTTTATTTGCAAGGAGGAGGAAATCATGGCAGGTAAATTGGCAATTACGATCGGCAGACAGTATGGCAGCGGCGGCAGAGAGATCGGCGTGCGCCTTGGTGAATTGCTCGGCTTTCGTGTTTACGATAAGGAGCTCTTGTTCATGGCCGCTCAAAAAAACGGTATCAACCCCGATGCGCTTCGCCGTGTAGATGAAAAAGCAACCAACAGCCTTCTTTATACACTTGCCGTAGGCACCACGCTGTACGGCTCTTATAGCATCGGCGTTGACGTGCCGATCAATGACCAGCTTTTTATCACCCAGACCGAGATCATCAAAAAAGCAGCAGAGGAAGAAAATTGCATTTTTATCGGTCGCTGTGCCGATTACGTGCTGCGCAATCATCCCAACCGCATCAGCGTGTTCGTGTATGCCGATAAGGAGGAGCGCATTGCGCGTATCATGAAGGAGTACACCGTCAGCCGTGATGAGGCCGCCTCAATGATCGCCAAAACCGACAAGCGGCGTATGAACTATTACAATTTCTACACGGGCAGAAAATGGGGAAAGCTTGACAATTATCATCTTTGCATTGACAGCGCACTGCTTGGCGTTGAGGGGGCGGCACAAATGATCGCCGCCGTCGTCAAAAGCTATCTTGCCCGCGCTGAGCAGGAATAGGTGAGGGAAGGCTTTGTGTATATTGCCAAAATTTTAAAAATGCTTAAAAACGGTATTGACAAGGTCATATTGTGTGATTATGATATATAGTACCAACCTTTGAAAGCTGAGGAGGATTTTTTATGGCAACCTACGTATGTGCACTGTGCGGTTATGAGTATGACCCGCGTGTGGGCGAGCCTGAGAACGGCATCGCTGAGGGAACGGATTTTGAGGATCTGCCCGAGGATTACGTTTGCCCGCTTTGCGGTGCGTCCAAGGACGATTTTGAACAAATCGGTGCCGATAGCAACGAATAACGCGATCTGTTGAATTTTCAAAGCGGAGAACGCCGAGCGTTCTCCGCTTTTTTATGCATTTTTTATGCAAATATTCATCATTTCCTCTTGACTTTAAAAGATAGGAGATATATAATTATATAGAATTATATTATCATCTGCATTTTTCAACCAAGGAAAAGGAAAATTAATATGGCTATGAACAGAAGAATGGCACGCGAGGCAGCCTTTGAATTGCTTTTTGAAACCGAGTTTAAGCAAGGCGAGGCAAGGGCTGATATTTTTGCTCTTTCCACCGAAAATCGCGAAATCGGTGAGGACGACTATATCAAGGCCGTCTATTTTGGCGTGGGTGAGCACCAGAATGAGCTTGACGACCTGATCAATAAGCACGCCAAGGGCTGGAAGGTCACGCGTATTTCCCGTGTGTCACGTTCGATTTTGCGTTTGGCAATTTTTGAAATGCGCTATCTTGACGACGTGCCCCATCACGTGGCGATCAATGAGGCGGTGGAGCTTTCCAAAAAATTTGACGAGGAAAGCGCGCGCGCCTTCGTCAACGGCGTGTTAAACAGCATCAAGGACGAGCTGCTCGGTGCTGAAAATGTATAACGCCTGCTATATCGGCATCGACACCAGTAACTATACCACCTCAGTGGCCGTGGTGAACGGCGCGGGGGAGGTGCTGGCAAATCTCAAGGCGCCCTTGCCAGTCAAGGCGGGGGAGAGAGGGCTTCGGCAAAGTGACGCGGTCTTTGCACACGTCAAAAATCTGCCGCATCTGATGGACGAGCTCGGTCTGATGATAAAGGGGCTTCATCCTGCGGCAGTCTGCTATTCCCGTGCACCGCGCGACGAGGCAGACTCGTATATGCCTTGCTTTTTATCGGGGGCTGTAGCGGCGCACGCACTGGCGGCACCGCTTTCCTTGCCGATCTATACCTGCTCACACCAGGCAGGACACCTGATGGCGGCCTTGTATTCCTCGGGGGCGCAGGCTTCCTTACAGGGGCGCAGCTTCGGTGCCTTTCACGTTTCGGGAGGGACTACCGATATGCTGCGTGTAACGCCAAGGGGCGCCGATTTTGAGATCACCCCCATTGGCGGCAGCGTTGATCTGCACGCAGGACAAGCGGTCGACCGCGTGGGCGTTGCGTTGGGGCTGTCCTTTCCCTGCGGTCCGCATCTTGAGGTGCTGGCAGGGCAGAATACCAAAAAAATACCAAAGCCACGCCTTGCCGTCAGTGGTGGCACGTGTCATTTGTCAGGACTTGAAAATATGGCGCTGCGGCTTTTTGAGGAAACAGGGGACAAGCCGTTGGTGGCAGCCCTTGTGCTTGACTTTATTGCACGCACCCTTGCTGCCCTTGCCGCGCATTTGCGCGCCGCTGACCCATCGCTGCCGCTTTTGTTTTCGGGCGGCGTGATGAGCAACCGCATTATTGCAAAGCAATTGAAGGATGCGCTCGGTGGGGAGATCTACTTTGCCGAGCCTGCGTTTTCAGCGGATAACGCCGCAGGCGTGGCGCTGATCTGCCGTGCACGTGCACTTGCGGCACAAAACGATTAAAAAGGAGAGAGGATCATGTCAGCAGAGCTTTTGACAGTCACACAACTGAATGAATATCTGCGCATGACCATGGATGCCAATCCCTTTTTGGCCAATCTTTCGGTAAGAGGTGAGATCTCCAATTTCACCCACCATAAGTCAGGGCATTTTTACTTTTCTCTCAAGGACGAAACGGGCACGCTGCGTGCCGTGATGTTCCGTTCCGCAGCGCAATACGTGAGCTTCAGGCCCGAAAACGGCATGAAGGTGATCCTCACGGGTCGCGTTTCGGTTTTTCCGCGTGACGGACAATATCAGATCTACGTCAACCTGATGCAGCCTGATGGCTTAGGGGCGCTCTATCTTGCCCTTGAGCAATTAAAGCGTAAGCTGGCGGCCGAGGGATTGTTTGACGAGACGCGCAAAAAGCCCTTGCCAAAGGTCCCGCGATCCATTGGTCTTATCACCTCTGAAACGGGTGCTGCCGTGCGCGATATGATCGATATTTTAGGACGTCGCTTTCCCTTGGCGCGCGTGGTGCTGTATCCCGCACTCGTGCAGGGCCAGTCAGCCCCGAAGAGTCTTGCTGACGGCGTGCGGTTTTTTAACGATCAACTGCCCGTTGACGTGATGATCATCGGGCGTGGCGGCGGCTCCGCTGAGGATCTGTTTGCATTTAACGATGAAGGGCTGGCACGCACTGTAGCGGCTTCCCGTATTCCTGTCATATCCGCCGTCGGTCATGAAACCGATTTTACACTTTGCGATCTTGTGGCGGATCTGCGTGCACCCACACCCTCTGCTGCCGCCGAGCTGGCCGTGCCCGATAAAAGCGAGCTGCGCCAGATGCTCCTTAGTGCGGAAAATACGATCTTCAAGGCAACGCAAGCAAGGATCACAGTGCTGCGTGCGGCCGTAAGAGAGCTTGCTGCCGCGCGACCGATGCAAAATCCGCAAAATTACGTAGCGGATAAGCACATGGAGCTTTCCTATCTTGCCCAAAAGCAGGATGCGGCGCTTGACCTGTTATTTTTAAAGCAAAAAAACAGCTTTGCCGCACTGTGTGGCAAAATGCAGACGCTATCGCCCCTCTCGGTGCTTGCACGCGGCTATGCCGCGGTGTTTGACGGGCAGGGAAAGGCCGTTTCCTCGGTCTCGGAGCTATCGGTAGGCGATGGCGTGCGCGTGCGCTTGCGCGACGGTGTGGCATCGGCCACCGTAACTGAATTGGTGAAAGGTGATTGATATGGCAAACGAGCAGTTGAAATTTGAACAGGCTATGACAGATCTTGCGTCGGTCGTGGCGAAATTAGAGGCGGGCAATGTGCCGCTTGACGAGGCCTTGCAATATTATGAGGAGGGCATGAGGCTGATCCGCTTTTGCACGGCCTGCCTTGACGAGGCAGAGCAACGGATCGAGGCGGTGCGCAAAACCGAAAGCGGTTTTGTCACGGAGCCCTTTGGTGACTGATATGGTAGATATTATAAAGCGTCTTGGCGAAAATGCGGCATTGGTAGAGAGGGCACTTCAAGGCTATACCGCAAAGACTGATCCTGACTTTGCCCCTGTGCAAAATGCCGCCGCATACAGCTTGCTGGCACCCCGTGCCAAGCGTATTCGCCCTACGCTGGTATTGGAGTGCTGCCGTCTGCTCGGTGGCAGTGACGAGGCTGCATTGCCCTGTGCGATGGCAGTCGAGATGGTGCATACCTATTCGCTTATACACGACGATCTGCCCTGCATGGATAACGACGATCTGCGTCGCGGACGCCCCACCTGCCATAAGGCCTTTGGAGAGGCGACCGCTCTGCTTGCGGGTGACGCCCTTCTGACAGATGCCTTTGCCGTGCTTGCAAGCGCTGAGGCGCTTGATGCCACTGCCGTGCGAAACGCAGTGACGGTTCTTGCGCGCGCAGCAGGCTCGTGCGGTATGATCGGGGGGCAGATCATGGATATGATCGGGGAAACCACAAAGCTGCCGCTTGCGCTTTTGCAAAAGCTGCACGAAAACAAAACGGGTGCGCTGATCGTAGCATCCGCTACGTTAGGTGCGGTCGCCGCGGGCCTTGCCCCCGATGATGCACGCGTGGCCGCTATCAAAAAATATGCGGCAGGCATCGGGCTTGCCTTTCAGATCGTTGACGACGTGCTTGACGTGACGGCAGATGCCGAAACTGCGGGCAAGAGCGTTGGCTCCGACGTTGCTAAAACCACCTTTATTACCTACTATACGCCTACTGAGGCACTGGCGCTTGCCCGCCGCGTGACCGAGGAGGCTAAGGCAGCGATCGCTCCTTTTGAGGGTACTGACGTTTTACTTGAGCTTGCTGACTATCTAATCTTAAGAAAGTGTTGATAAGCCATGAATTTTGATGTGTTTGAATTAAAGAACAGTATCATAGATCTGTTTACCAACCGCGTGCTGATCTGCGCTGTGTTTGCGTGGTTCGTTGCGCAGCTTTTGAAGATCTTTACCAGCCCCAAGCACCGCGACGGGATCTCCTTGCTGCGTTTTTTGATAGGCAGCGGCGGTATGCCGAGCTCGCACTCGGCGGCTGTTTGCGCTACCTGCTTTTCGTGTGGGATCCTATATGGCTTTAACAGCCCCTTGTTTGCGATCTCGGCTGTGCTTGCCGTGGTCGTCATGCGAGATGCCGCAGGCGTACGCCGCGAGTCGGGCAAGCAGGCGGCGGTGCTCAATCAGGTAACCAGAGAGTTAAACAAAAAGCGCACCACCTTTGATTTTGATATGCTTTCCGAATTATTGGGACATACCCCCTTGCAGGTATTGTTTGGCGCCTTGCTTGGTGTTGCAATGGCATTTTTGTGCCAAGGGCTCCTGTTTCCCATCATCTTTCCTGCGGCATAAGAGATGCGATTGGATCTGTATTTGGTATCCTGCGGGCTTGCCGACAGCCGAGAGGGCGCTAAGCGCCTGATCGAGGAGGGGCTTGTATCCCTGAACGGCACCGTGGTAACAAAGCCTGCTAAGGATATTACGGGTGAGCCCACACTTACCGTTACCCCGAAAAAGTACGTCGGGCGCGGCGGTGAGAAGATGGAGGCGGCGCTGTCTTACTTCGGCATCGACCCCTCGGGTCTTGCTGTGCTTGATATCGGCGCTTCTACCGGTGGCTTTACCGACTGTCTGCTTCAAAACGGCGCTAAAAGCGCCGTGACCGTTGATGCGGGCACGGGTCAGCTTCACCCAAGGCTTCTCGCGGATGGGCGTGTGCGCAACATTGAAAAATACAATGCCAGATATCTGAGCGTTACCGATACGGGCAAGGCCGACCTTGCCGTAATGGACGTATCCTTTATCTCGCAGACCTATATTTTGCCTCAAATTCCGTCTGTGTTAAACGAGGGCGGTATGCTTGTGTCGCTTATCAAGCCCCAGTTTGAGGCAGGGCGCGGGGCGCTGAACAAGCAGGGCATCGTGCGCCACGAAAAGGACCGTATTTTTGCCGTGAGCAGGGTACTGGAGTCGGCTCGCGCGGTGGGACTTGTGCCCGTAGGGCTTGCCCCCTCTCCCATTCTCGGTGGGGACGGAAATGAAGAATTTTTGGCTTATTTTAAATTGAACGCGACACCGAAGGGGTTTGTTGACGTTGAAAAAACTGTGAAGGATAAGGCGGTGATCTTGCTGATATGAAACAAATTGCGATCGTTACCAATTTTAATATTTACGACAAGGCTAACGCGGCCATTGCCGTGGCTGAGGAGCTGGTTTCACACGGCGCCACGGTCTTGTTATCCTCGATCAATAAGGACAGGATCTTCCGCATGCACAAAAACCGCAAGGAGTTTGTCTATTTGTCCCTTGATGAAATTTACAGACAGGCAGATGCCATTGTGGTATTGGGCGGTGACGGGACGATTTTGGATGCGGCGCGCCGCGCAGCACCTTATAATAAGCCCTTGCTTGGCATCAATATGGGGCGCCTTGGCTTTATGGCGGAGCTTGAGGCCAATCAGATATCAGACCTCGGCAAGCTTTTCACGGGTGAATATACGCTTGATCAGCGCGCGATGCTCCATATTACGGTAAAGACCGAAAGCGGGGGCGTGCGTGCCGAATCCTTTGCGTTAAACGATGCGGTGATCTCCAACGGGTCAGTGGCACGCATCGTGGATCTTGAGCTTTCGGCCAATGATAAGCTTGTCACCACCTATCGTGCTGACGGCGTGATCTTATCTACGCCCACTGGCTCAACGGCATATTCTATGGCGGCAGGCGGACCTATTATCGATCCGCACCTCGGTTGCTTTTGCGTGACACCCATTTGCCCTCACTCGCTTACGGCAAGACCGCTTGTCTTCCGTGACGATACCGTGCTGGCCATCAAAAACACCTGCCAGCGTGAAAAAATGCTTTATCTTACGGTGGATGGTAAGATCAACTTTGAAATTTATCGCGGCGACAGCGTGACTGTGACGACCTCACGCCTACATACGTCGCTGATCCGCTTTACCGACAGTGGCTTTTATAACGTACTGAAAAGCAAAATGAATGCTTGCGAATAAAGGAGTCAGATATGAAAAGCAACAGACAAAAGAAAATTCTTGAGCTCGTAAACCGCTTTCACGTAGAAACGCAGGACGACCTGATCGACCGTCTGATGGCTGAGGGCTATACTGTAACACAGGCCACGGTATCGCGCGATATTCGCGAGCTTCAGCTCACTAAGGTGCTCACCAACCGCGGTACCTATCGCTACATTGCGCCCAAGCGCGAGGATATGGTATCGGGGCTGAAATTCAATGCCGCACTGGTGGATTCGATCATCAGCGTAGAGTACGCCATGAATATGATCGTCATTAAGACCTATCCCGGTCTTGCCCAGGCAGTGGCAGCGGGGGTAGATAACCTGGCCATTGCCGAGGTGCTGGGGTGTGTCGCGGGTGACGATACCATTATGGTAGTAACCAGAAGCGAGGATAGCGCAAAGAGCATCAGTGAGCGCATTCACATTATGATGAAGGCCGGGTAAGTCTATGCTGCAATCCTTCCATATTGAAAATATGGCGATCATTGCCGCGCTTGACGTTGATCTGACGGAGGGGCTTCTTGCCGTCACGGGTGAAACGGGTGCAGGCAAATCAGTGATGATCGATTCGCTTTTGTTTTTGCTGGGCGGCAAGCCAAGGCGCGATCTGTTGCGCCACGGTGCTGCACGCGGCCTTGTCAGCGCTGTTTTTTCTGACGTAGGGGAGCCCGCCATCGCTTATTTACGTGAGGTCGGCTTGCTTGCCGAGGCAGAGGCGCCTGAGGAGCTGCTTTTGCAGCGCACGCTTGACGAGAACGGCAAGACCGCGGCGCGCCTGAACGGCCGCGTGCTCTCCCAAGCGATGCTGCGCGAGCTTTCAAAATATCTTGTCAGCATACACGGGCAAAACGACAATCAGCTGTTTATGCAGCCGACGATCCAGCTCGCTATGCTTGACGGGGCGGCCGCGCTTGACGGGATGCTTGACACCTACCGTGAGCTTTATCAGAAGCGAAGCACCTTACTGCGCCAAAAAAGCGACCTTACAAGGGATAGCGCCGAAAAAATGCGCCTTTGTGATATTTTGCGCTTTCAGATCACCGAAATCGATGCGGCAAAATTAAAGGTGGGCGAGGAGGAGGCACTGCTTGCCCGTCGCACCAAGCTTCAGTATGCCGAAAAGATCGCAAAGGGCACAGCCTTTGCCTATCACGTGCTGTTGGGCAGCGAAAAAGCCTCTGCCGCACTCATTTTAGAGCGTGCAGCGGCCGCGCTTTCCTCTATTTCAGGAGCTGTACCCGAGGCTGAGGAGCTGGCAGCGCGCTTAAAAAGCATTGGCTATGAGGTGCAGGATATTGCGAATACCGCACGCGATTTCGGCGATGAGGTAGAAGGGGACCCCACCGAGGCCTTGAATAAAATTGAGGCACGGCTTGATACGGTCAGTAAGCTACAGCGAAAATACGGTGCCGAGATCGCCGATATCCTGGCGTTTCGCGCCGAGGCCGCACAGAAGCTGCAGCAAATAGACAATGCCGACGAGGCACTGGCCGCCTTGGAGCGCGATATTAAAATAACCGAGCAGGAGCTTTATCGCCTTGCTGCCGACGTGCACACAGCGCGCGTGGCGGCGGCCAAATTGCTCGACGGGAGGATAGCCGAGGAGCTGGCGTTTCTTGATATGCCTGCCGTGCGGTTTGAAATTGCCGTGCGCGATACGGGTATATTGACCGCAGACGGTACCGACGAGGTCACGTTCCTGATCTCCACCAACAAGGGAGAGGCGCTCATGCCTCTTGCCCGTGTTGCATCGGGTGGTGAGCTGGCGCGTGTGACGCTTGCGATGCGCAGCGTCTTAAACGATCGTGACGGTGTCGGTATGGCGGTGTTTGACGAGGTGGATACGGGTATTTCGGGTAAGACCTCACGCAAGATCGGCATCAAGCTTGCCGAAATGGGCAAAAAAATGCAGGTTTTGTGTGTGACCCACTCAGCACAGATCGCCTCTCTTGCTACCACTCATTATAAGATCAGTAAGCAAGAGCATGATGGGCGTACCGTTGCTACGGTCCTGCCGCTTGACGAGGCAGGGCGTGTGAGCGAGGTGGCACGGATCCTCGGCGGCATTGACGTCACTGAAACCACGCGTCGTGCCGCGGCTGAAATGATCGGGGAGGGGGTGGCCCTTCGATGAAGACCAAGACCAACGTCATGCGTATTTTAGATGCCGCCAAGCTTGCTTATGAGGTAATGGAATACCAGGTTGATGAAAACAATCTTGCTGCCACGCACGTCGCCGAGGAGATCGGGCTGCTGCCCGAAATGGTCTTTAAAACCCTTGTCGCGCGCGGCGATAAAAGCGGACCTGTGGTCTTTTGCATCCCCGCCGACCTTGAGATCGACTTGAAAAAGGCGGCAAGGGAAACGGGCAATAAGCGCCTTGAAATGGTGGCCGTGAAGGATCTGCTGGCACTTACGGGCTATATGCGCGGCGGCTGCTCGCCGATCGGTATGAAAAAGAAATTTCCCACCTATTTCAGTCATTTTGCGGCCGTGCAGGAGAAGATCACTGTCAGTGCAGGTGTGCGCGGCGCTCAGCTTTTGCTGAAGACGGCCGAGCTTGTTGATTTTGTCGGTGCGGCCCTTGCAGATATTACGGCCTAAGGTATTGACACTGTCAAAAAACTGTTTTATAATAATAAAACCGAAATAATAAAAAACATATTTATTTTTTTAGGAGTCAGATATGAACAACAGCGAAAAAACAATGGAAAAAATCGTAGCGCTTTGTAAGAACCGTGGCTTTATCTTCCCCGGGTCTGAGATTTACGGCGGCCTTGCCAATTCCTGGGATTACGGCCCCCTTGGCGTAGAGTTCAAAAATAACGTCAAGCGCGCTTGGTGGAAAAAGTTTGTGCAGGAAAGCCGCTATAACGTCGGTCTTGACAGCGCCATTATTATGAACCCCGAGGCATGGGTGGCCTCCGGTCACGTGGGTGGCTTTTCTGACCCCTTGATGGACTGCAAGGCCTGCAAGGCCCGTCACCGTGCGGACAAGCTGATTGAGGAATACGCCTTTGAAAACGGCCTTGACGATAATCCCGCAGGCTGGAGCTTTGAGCAGATGTCCGCTTACATTCAGGAAAAGGGCATTGTCTGCCCCACCTGTGGCAAGCAGGATTTCACCGCCATCAAAAAATTTAACCTGATGTTTAAAACCTTTATCGGCGTTACCGAGGACAGCGCCAATACCGTTTATCTGCGCCCTGAGACCGCACAGGGTATTTTCGTGAACTTTCCCGCTATTCAGCGCTCCACGCGCCGCAAGCTCCCCTTTGGTGTATGCCAGATCGGTAAATCCTTCCGCAACGAGATCACACCCGGCAACTTCACCTTCCGCACGCGTGAGTTTGAGCAGATGGAGCTTGAGTTCTTCTGCAAGCCCGGTACTGACCTTGAGTGGTTTGCTTACTGGAAGGACTACTGCAAGAAGTGGCTCCTTGACCTTGGCATGAGAGAGGAGAACCTGCGTCTGCGCGATCATGACCCCGAGGAGCTTGCCTTCTATTCGAAGGGCACCACCGACTTTGAGTTCCTGTTCCCGTTTGGCTGGGGTGAGCTGTGGGGCATTGCTGACCGCACCGATTATGACCTTTCTCAGCACGCGGAGCACAGCGGCAAGGACCTTACCTACTTTGACCCTGAGACCAATGAGCACTACGTGCCCTACGTGGTCGAGCCCTCTCTTGGTGCTGACCGCGTAGCGCTTGCATTCCTTGTCGATGCATACGACGAGGAGGTGATCGACGAGTCGAAGAACGATATCCGCGTGGTGCTTCGCTTGCATCCCGCACTTGCCCCCTATAAGGTGGCTGTGCTGCCTCTTTCCAAAAAGCTCTCTGACAAGGCACTTGAGGTGCGCGACGAGCTGGCAAAATATTTTGCCGTTGATTACGATGAAACAGGCTCGATCGGTAAGCGCTATCGCCGCGAGGACGAGATCGGTACGCCTCTTTGCGTAACGGTTGACTTTGAAACGGTCGGCGATGCAGAAAAGCCTGCTGACAACTGTGTCACTGTGCGTGACCGTGACACTATGGAGCAGGTGCGCTTGCCCATCAGCGAGTTGAAGGATTATATCGAAAAGCGCCTTGCGTTTTGATGAAGCTTTTATATTAAAGTAGAAAGGATATTGTATGTTTGGCATCCGTATAGCAGATTTAAATGTGACAATAGAGAATAAATATCCTTTCGTATTTGATTTTTGCCGTGATTTTTTAGCTGATTTTGACGTAGCGGATATCACGGTCTGCGTCAGCGACGAGGAGATCGAAAGGGAAAGAGAGGACAATCCCTACAACGCTGCCAATGGGTATCTGGAGGCTGTATGCGTCTACCGTCAGATCGCCTTACAGCTGCCGCGCTTTGATGCAATGGTGTTTCACGCTTCTGTCATTTCCTGTGACGGCAAGGGCTATGCCTTTGCCGCACACAGCGGCACGGGCAAATCCACACACACGGCGCTTTGGCAGCAGGTGTTCGGTGAGCGTGTGTTCTTCGTGAACGGTGACAAGCCGATCTTGCGCTACAGGGAGGGCAAATGGGTCGCCTACGGTACGCCCTGGCGCGGCAAGGAAAAGCTGGGTGGCAACGTCAGCGCCCCCCTACAGGCTATTTGCTTTTTGGAGCGCGGCAAGGAAAACAGTATTGCTCCACTTGAAAGCTCTGAGATGATCGGGCGCCTGTTTGGGCAGGTGCTGATGCCCGAGGACAAACAGATGGCTGAGCGCTTCCTTGAACTGCTTGACTCATTGGTGACAAGCACCCCCACCTATTTACTGCATTGCAATATGCTGCCTGAGGCGGCCATCGTCGCCTTTCAGGGAATGTATATAAAGGAGAATGGTAACGACTGTGAAACGGAGTAAGGATTTTATCAAACGAAAGATCGGCCCGCAATACGTGATCGTGGCCGTGGGTGCCGCTACCAAGCGCTTTAACGGCATGATCTCGGTGAACGGCACCGGTAGCTTTATCTGGGATATGCTTGAAAATGATATCACGCTTGATGAGCTTGTGAAAGCCATCACCGATGCTTATGACATTGATGCCGAAAGCGCTAAGGCACACGCCATTGCCTTTCTTGATACCCTGAAGGGGGTAGGCGCCGTTGCAGAATAACGCTTTTTCCATGAAGGAGCTGGTGCCCCTTATGCAGGAGGTCATCGGGGAGGGGGGCGAATTTCGTCTTTTTCCGCGCGGTACCAGTATGCTGCCGCTTTTACGCGAGGGGCGTGACAGCGTGATCTTGGTGGCACCCGCTGTGCTGAAAAAGCGCGATATTTGTCTTTATCGGCGCCAAGATGGCACGTACGTTTTGCACCGTCTTATCAAATGGGATAAAGTGGGTGGGCCCGTGTTTTGTGGTGACAATCAAACCGCCCTTGAATACGGCGTGCCGAGTGAAAGCGTGGTGGCTGTCGTCAGCGCCTATTACCGTGGCGACAAGCGCATTGAGGTAAGCGCTTTTTCTTACCGCCTTTACAGCTTTTGGCACTGTGTTTTTCCGTTGCGGCGGCTTCGCTTTTTGCCGCGGCGCATGTGGGGGCTTGTACGCCGCCTTGTAAAACGAAAAAAATCGTGACATATATGATTTGATAAATAAAAATCCCCCCGCATAGCGGGGGGTCTTTCAGTTTCGGGCATAGCCCTCATATTATTGGCGGCGCACAAGTGCGCTGTGAATTGGCCTGCCAGCCGCGCAAATGTTACCTGCTACCCGTCAACGGGTTCTCCCATCCTTTTGTTTTCACCGAGCATTGTGCTTTTTTAAAGCCTCCCTTGTGT
>SVSV01000008.1 GCA_015064125.1 Oscillospiraceae bacterium | reverse complement strand
GGGACCAGGATGTCGCAGGTTCAAATCCTGTCATTCCGACCAGGAGGCGTAGCTCAGTTGGTCAGAGCGCACGGTTCACATCCGTGAGGTCATGGGTTCGAGCCCCCTCGTCTCCACCAAATAAGAAAGGGTACCCATTCGGGTGCCCTTTCTTATTTGGCACGACTCGGGGGGCGAGAAGCCACATGTTTTGCAAAGCAAAACACATGGGAAGAATACCGATTTGGCTTTGCCAACGGCGGCGTTTAGCCGCCGAGGTATTCTGTTTTATTCGCCGCAGGCGAATTACACGAGCCCCCTTTGATATCCTCTCAGAAAGGGTACCCATTCGGGTGCCCTTTCTTATTTGGCACGACTCGGGGGACGAGAAGCCACATGTTTTGCAAAGCAAAACATGTGGGAAGAATACCGTTCGCCTTACGACGGCGAGCTTCCCTATTTATCCCTCAACCATTACGGCTTTTAACACCGCCCACCAACAAAACTGTTGACATTTTTTCAATTTTAGTATAAAATATCAACAGACTGTTTTTTTGAGGTATTCTATGATTTATAATTCCGTTTTAGATGCGATCGGCCACACACCGCTCATCCGCCTTTCGCGCATGGCTCCTGCCGACGGCGCCGAGATCCTTGTCAAATACGAGGGGCTGAACATCGGTGGCTCGATCAAAACGCGCACCGCCTACAATATGATCAGCGCGGCGGAGCGCGAGGGCAAGATCGGTCCTGACACCATTATTGTGGAGCCCACCAGCGGCAACCAGGGCATTGGCCTTGCACTCGTTGGCGCGGTGCGCGGCTATAAAACCAAAATTATCATGCCCGATTCGGTCAGCGAGGAGCGCCGCAAGCTTGTAGAGCATTACGGTGCCGAGGTGATATTAGTACACGATGCAGGCAACATCGGCGAGTGCATTGAGAAATGCCTGCAAACTGCCCTGTGTATGCAGCGCGAGGACCCGCGCGTTTTCGTGCCCCAGCAATTTGAAAACCCCAACAACGTCGATATCCAACGCCGCCAAACAGGTGTTGAAATTTTAGAGGCGGTGAACGGCCCCATTCACGGCTTTTGCTCAGGTATCGGCACGGGCGGCACGATCACGGGTATTGGCGAAGCACTGAAGGCCGCCAACCCCGATATCGAGATCTGGGCGGTAGAGCCCGAGCACGCCGCGATCCTGTCGGGCGGCTCGATCGGCACACACCTGCAAATGGGTATTGGTGACGGGCTGATCCCCGCCATTCTCAATCAAAGCATCTACAATGACATCTGCATTGTGGGCGACGAGGAGGCCCTGACCACCGCAAAGCGCCTGGCACGCGAGGAGGGCATTATGTGCGGCATCTCCAGCGGCACCAACGTGGCGGCCGCCATTCGTCTTTCAAAGAAGCTCGGGCGCGGCAAAACCGTGGTAACCGTTCTGCCCGACACTGCTGAGCGCTACTTCTCCACGCCCTTGTTTGAATAAGGAGCAAAGGAACGGCATCCTGCTGATGCCGCTCCTTTTCTTTTTCATATCATCCCCCGTTATCGTATCATAACAGGAGGATTATAAAGTCGAAAAATGTACCAAAAAGAAAGCAAAAATTCGCTATATTTTTAACAAATAGACTCTTGCTTTTTACACCCCAAAAATGCTACAATAAGCGAGTTGCTTTTCATATTGATCAAAAATATAAACGGAGATAACATATGGATTCTTTTATTTATGCGCTGAGCGCCATTGCACCCATCGTGCTGATGGTGGCTATCGGCTATTTTTTAAAGCGTATTCACCTGATTCCCGCTGAATTTGCAAGCGCCGGCAACAAGCTGGTCTTTCGCATTTTCATGCCCGTGATGCTCTTTTTGAAAATATACCGCATCGAGGATATGTCGCACGTCAACCTCACCTTTATCCTTTATGCAGTGGTGGCGTTGCTGATTATATTCGCCTTGGCTGTACCCGCCTCTATTCTGGTGGCAGGCAAAAAGGACCGCCGCGGCGTTTTGGTACAGGCCTCCTTCCGCTCGGGCTATTCGCTCATCGGTATACCGCTTGCACAGTCGCTTTACGGCGAGGAGGGTGCTATGGCCGCCGCCCTGCTTTCCGCTGCCGTGATTCCCGTGTTTAACGTCCTGGCCGTGATCAGCCTTTCTGCCCTTGGCAACGAAACGGGCGAGCGCGTCAGCGTGAAGCGTATCGTGATGGGTATTGTCAAAAACCCCCTTATTATCGGCATCGTTTCGGGCCTTGCGGCACTTGGCCTCCGTGCACTGTTCGTCACGTGGGGCGTTGATTTCCGCCTCGGGCAGGTCGGGCCTATCATGCAGGTCATCGAATATATCTCCAATCTCGCCATTCCCCTCGCGCTGCTGGTGCTTGGCGCGCAATTTGAGTTTTCCGCTGTTTCTTCACTTAAAAAGGAGATCATTTTCGGCACCGTTGTGCGCTGTGTCATCGTCCCCCTGTTTGCACTCGGCATTGCTTATTTCTGCTTCAGAGGCGACCTCGGTAAGGCGCAGTTTGCCGCATTTGTGTCGCTCTTTGCCTCCCCCGTAGCCGTGCCGAGCGTACCGATGGTACAGGAAATGAACGGCGACGTTACGCTTGCAGGGCAGCTGGTGGTGTGGTCGACCCTTGTCGGTGCGTTCTCTATTTTCCTCGCTGCATTCTTCCTGCGTCTTGGCGGCGCGCTTTAAACATATTTTAAAAAGGCTTCGGCACATAGCCGAAGCCTTTTTAAAGTTGCTTATGCACACTCTTATACTCGTCGTAATAACGGTAGTACGGGCAGGAGGCCGTTTCCTTTTGCAAAAATCGCATCATTTCGTCCTCATCCAGACGCATCTTGCAGGTGTACTCCTCGTAATATTCATCATAATCGTAAAACTCGCAGCTCTCGCAATTGGAGGGCGTTGCCTTTTTCTCAGCCTTTTTCATCTTGACACCTCGCTTTAACATCATAAGCTTTTCTACCATTATACCACAAAAAAGCAAGGATCTCAAGGGGGCTTATAACAAAAGCCTCGCCCCATTCCGAGCATAACAAAAGCCCCGCACAAGGCGGGGCTTTTGTTATGGCGCGGCATGAGGGAGTTCGCTCTCCGTCACGCTTACGTGACGGGGGAAGATTTCCCAAAGCTATCAAAGCCCCTTGATTTCTTTAAAATCTTCCAGGGCTTCGCCTCGCCCCATTCCGAGCATAACAAAAGCCCCGCACAAGGCGGGGCTTTTGTTATGGCGCGGCATGAGGGATTCGAACCCCCGACCTACTGGTTCGTAGCCAGGCACTCTATCCGGCTGAGCTAATGCCGCATACATCCTTTCGGCGTACCCATGTATTATAGCACAAGGGAAAGTGCTTGTCAAGAGGAAAAATAAATTTTTTTCAAGGTTTTTTCAAGGGCTTTTTTACACAAAAAAACGTCGCTTTGTATAAATCACATAACCGTTGACAACACTCCCAAGGATACTGCAGATCGTTGGAGGTGAAGCATGGAAGCACGACGTAGCGGCACGCGCACACTGCTGTTGTTGGTTATTACACTTACCCTGTATTTGCTGTTGTGGCAATCACTGGCAGCAAGCACCGATCTACCCGTATATTTTTACGGACGCCTGATAGAGCTGCTGGCTGTTTTTTTGTTTGCGGCACTTGCCCTCAGCACGCCGATGCGCTTTGAGGAAATGGGTATTTTAGTGTCACGTGCCACACTTTGGCGCTCGCTTGCACTGGGTGGCGGCGTGGGGCTTCTGTTTGTTGCCCTTTTACCCATTATCTGTTTTTTCAGCGGCAGAGATCCTTCGTTTTCGTGGCACATTGTGGGGGATATTTCAAGAGTCACCTATTTTGTTGTGGCCCCCTTTCAGGAGATCCTCGCCAAAAGCGTAATGCTGTACAGCTTTGAATTGGTGCTCGACAGGCGTCACCCACACGCAGCCAATCTGCTTTGCGCCCTCACCTTTGCAGCCTTTCACGTGGCTTACGGCATTGAGATGATGTTAGCAGCCGGTGCGCTTTCACTTGTCACGGGGTGGATATTTTTAAAGCAGCGTGCCGTATGGGGATGTGCCATCGCCCATTTTTGCTGCGGATTTTTTCCGCTTTGCTTCGGGATCGGTTCATAATATTTCAGCCGTCTGAGGACGGCTTTTTTTAATTTTAGCGCCAAAAACATATAAAAATTCAAAAATTCATCACACATAGACGTAAAAAAGTAAAAATTGACAGTTGATTTCTTCATTATAATATGATAAAATTGTTCTATATGTACAAATTGCGGCCTTGCCGCTGAAAGGAATCTGATATGATTAAAATCGAGCATCTGGTCAAAAGCTACGGCGCAAACACGGCAGTTGACGACATCAGCTTTGAGGTCGCACGCGGTGAGATCGTCGGCCTGCTGGGCCCCAACGGTGCAGGTAAGAGTACGACGATGAATATTCTGGCGGGCTACCTATCCTCTACTGCGGGGCGCGTCACGGTCGACGGCCTCAACGTGCTGGATGAGCCGCTTGAGGTCAAGCGTCGCATTGGCTACCTGCCTGAGCAGCCCCCCTTATATCTTGATATGACAGTTGAGGAATACCTGATCTTCGTGTACAATCTCAAGGGGTGCACCCTGAACCGCACCAAGCATCTGGCGGAGATCTGCGAGGTCGTAAAATTAACCGACGTATACCACCGCCTGATCAAAAACCTTTCCAAGGGCTTCCGTCAGCGCGTGGGTATAGCACAGGCCTTGATCGGCAATCCGCCCGTCATCATCTTTGACGAGCCCACCGTCGGTCTTGACCCCAAGCAGATCATCGAGGTGCGCAACCTCATCCGCACGCTGGGGCGCGACCACACGGTCATTCTCTCCACACATATCCTGCAAGAGGTGCAGGCCGTTTGCGACCGCATCATCATCATCAACAAGGGCAAGATCGTCGCGGACGAGCTGACCGAAAATATCAACCGCGTAGCCGCCAACACCTGCCGCTATCAGCTGAAGATCTGCGGTCCCCAGCGTGAGGTGCTTGCCATGCTGCGCGACCGTGCAGACGTAGCCTATGCCGAGGTGCTTGCCGCACGCGACGGTGACGCTTACATCTATCACGTGGAAAGCCAGCGCGGCGTGGATATCCGCAAATCGCTGTTCTTCGCCTTCAGCGCCAAGGGCTGGCCGATCGTCGGCATGGAAACGCTGGGCCTTAACCTTGAGGACATCTTCATTTCCGTGGTGGACAAGACCAACGCCGAGGGTGATCCCAAAAAAACGGCAAAGAGCCGCCGCCAGCGCACAAACACGGCGGAAAAGGACATTGCCCAGTCGATCCTTGACGCCACTGCCGCCAAGCAAGAACAAATTGCACCCATGGAGGGTGACGAATAATCCGCCGTAAGGCATACTGAAAGGAGCGTTGGCCAAGCGCCAACCGAAATGATATGTTTGCTATTTTTAAAAAGGAATTGCGCGCGTATCTCACCACCCCTATCGGATACGTTTACGTCGGCATCTTTCTTGCCGTTTCAGCGCTGATCTGTGCCTTTACCACCCTGCAGCAGGCGAGCTATAACACCTCCGCATATTTTCAATATCTGCTGTTTCTGCTCATCGTTCTCATTCCCATTCTCACGATGCGTATGTTTTCCGAGGAGCGTAAATCAAGGACCGAGCAGCTTCTGCTGACCGCCCCCGTTACCATTACGGGCATGGTGCTGGGCAAATTCTTTGCAGCCTTTACCCTGTTTGCATCTACGGTAGTGCTTTCCTGCATCAACTTCCTGCCCCTCATCGGCTACGCCATATCGGAGCAGTCTATCTCGACGGCCGACACGCATATCGGCCCTATCGGCGGGCAGATCGTCGGGTGCCTCATCGGCGTTTTGCTGATCGGTGCGGCCTTTATCGCCGTTGGCCTGTTCATCTCCTCGCTGACCGAAAACCAGCTGGCCTCCGCGATCGTGACGATCGCTGTGCTGGCCGCAATGGTCTTTGTCGGTATCATTGCCGCTTACGTCAACTCCCCCGTGCTGCGAACCGTCCTCGACTGGATCTCGGTGCTCAGCCGTTACGATAATTTCTCTATGGGTTTGTTTGATTTCTCCGCCCTCTTGTACTACGTATCAATCGCGGGCGTGTTCGTATTCCTCACCGTGCGCATTTACGAAAAGCGCCGTTGGGGCTGATAGGAGGTGCCGCTATGCATATGATCCATACAAAAAAATTCCGTCATGGCAGCATTTCCGTGGCACTGACGGTGATTGTCATCGCCGCTGTCATTTTACTCAACGCCATCTTTACTGCGCTATCTGAAAAATACCTGTGGTACATAGACATGACCCCCGAGCCTCGCTTTACGCTCTCCGAGGAGGCCAAAGCGCTGCTTGGTGAAATGGACGAGAGCCAACAGGTAGAGATCATCCTTTGCGACGAAAAGTACGCCTGGGAGATGGATACCGTGCAAATGGAGATCTTAAAGACCGCACTGGATATCGAAAAGGCTTTTGAAAACGTCAAGGTCACCTATACCGATATCTATACCAATCCCTCTTCGGTGAAGGAATACAAGGAGCTGACGGGTAAAAATATTACCCAGCAAAGCGTGATCATCACCTGCGGAACTGCGGTGCGCGTTTACAACCTTGAGGACTTCTTCGTCCTTGACGAAAACGGATACGTATCGGGCTATGACGGTGAGCAGGTCTTTGTTTCCTCCCTGCTATCCGTCACGCAGGCATTTTCGCCGATGGCGTGCCTGACGAATAACCACGGTGAGGTCTGGGACGAGAACTTTGCCAAGCTCCTTGAGCAGATCGGCTTTGAGGTCAAGACCGTTGACCTTTCCAAGGAGGAGCTGCCCGCCGCCTGCCGCCTGCTGGTGATCTTTGATCCCACGCGTGACTTCCTTGAAAAGGACGGCATTTCCGACGTTTCGGAGATCGATAAGCTCGAAAAATATCTCAATGATAACAACTCAATGATGGTCTTCTTTGACAAGGATACCCCCTATTTACAGAATATCGAGCAATTTCTTGCAGAATGGGGCATTGAGATCGCACGCACCGACGACAACGACACGCCCGTGATCCGCGATCTTGATTTCTCGCTTTCCATCAACGGCTATACCAACAAGGGTGTATACGAGGAGGCAGGCACAGGTGCGGATATCACCAAGCACATGCGCGAGGAGGGCGTACGCAAGACGGTCGCCTTCCCGAACACCACAGCATTGCGCTTCTCCTCCCTTTACCAGGAGACGCTCTTTGAGGGCTATCGCTGTGCTACCTACACCAGCAACGCCGTCAGACGATCCGCCTATAACGTTTTCACCTCCTCCCCCACGGCTGTTGCCATGTCCAAGGGCAGCGAGGTGAGCGAGGCCAGCGCCGACCATCCCTTTACCTATATGATGCTTTCCTGCCAGTCAGTGGTCAACGACGACACGCATACGATCTCCCACTCCTTTGTGCTTGCCTGCGCCTCCTCCGACTTTGCGGCAAACGCAGCGCTTGACAGCCGCTACGGTAACGCATCGGTGCTTTCCTACGCCTGCAACACGATGGGTAGCCTTGTGGTACCCGTATCGCTGGATTGCAAATACTATGCCAGCATGGAGATCGCGGCCATCACCGCAAAGACCGCCACTACCCTTACCGTACTGTTTGTTACCATCCCGACCGCGGCTGTATTCATCGCAGGCATTTACGTGATGATAAGGAGAAAACACGCATGACGGAAAAGCTGACGAATAAATCGGTTGTCCGCGCCAAAACCGCACTATACCGCCAGCGCCGCATCGCGCTCATTTTACTGATCGTGGTGGCGCTGCTGGGTGTCGCGCTCGGGCTTGTGCTCTTTTTCACCTCACGCACAGCCTTTATCGACCCAACCGATGAAACCAAATATTACGTAGCCAAAAAGGACGGCATTTACGTCCTGATGACCACTGACGGCGACGAGCTGCCCAAAACGGAGGGCGGCAACTACGTCACCGCGGCGGGCACCATCGTTTACGTAGACAAAGAAAGCGGCGATTACAGCACTGTGGCCGCCGTGCTGGTAGAGGACGGCGAAACCATCAAATTCGACGTGAGCGATAACGCCTACGATGTGCTGCTGTATCCCCTTCTCGAGCGCGCCAATATCGCCGAGATCCGCGTGCACAACGAAAACGGCACCTTTGCCTTCAAGCGCGCCGACTACACCGATCCCACCACCAAGGAGACCACGGTAAAATTTGTGATCGAGGACCGCCCCGATCTGCCCGTTGACCAAACGATCCTGTTTGCCACGCTGATATACTGCACAGGCAATACGCGCACCATGCTCCGCCTTGATACCACCCGTGTGCTTGAGCTCGGTTATGCCGAATACGGCCTGCCCGAGGACATCTCCACCGCCACCAATTATTTTATCATTACCGCCCTTGACGGCACGACACACAAGGTCATCATCGGCGACGAGATCCCCTCGGGCGACGGCTACTTCGTCCGTTATGCGGGCAGAGACGCCGTTTACGTTTTAAAGGAGCTGACCGAGGGCGACTATAACGGCACCTACAAGCAGGCTCTGCTTGGGCGTGTGGAGGATTATGTCATTCCCCCCACCGCCTCCTCCAATATGGACGCGAACAACTATTTTGACGTCACCGATTTCAAGCTTTATCACAAAAACGAGGCCAAGCCCTTTATCGCCTTCACCTATACGGGCTCGATCACCAAGCGTCAAAACACGTTCTACTCCAGCTTCCCGTACGTCGCAAACGGCGGGCTTGCAGGCTATTCGATCAACTCCTACAGCGTTGACAGAGCCCTTTACGCACTTTATACCTGGAAGCCTGATAAGGTGGTAGCCATAGGCACCGCCGATACCGTTGGGGAGGATTCCTTGAACGATTGGCTTTCCACCTACGGCCTTGATTACGACTCCTACGCCTACCGCTTTACCTTTACCTTTAACAAGCTGCGCGATTACAACAGTGAGACACGCAAGGACATCGTAAAGCTTTCAGACCAGGAAAAGCACACGGTGCTTGTCAGCGAAAAGCAGGAGGACGGGCTTTATTACGTGTATAATATCTGCTATCTTTACGACGATAAGACCGGTGATTTCACCAAGATGGCAGATGGCTATAATATGGTGATCGGCCTTGACGAATCGCAGCTGCCGTTCCTGTTCTTCACCACGAAGGACTGGATCTCCGAGGACCTCTTTACGGGCAATATTGCGTATATGGAGGAGCTGTATATCAAAATTGCCGCGGGTAAGGCCGATAAATATCCAACAGGATATGAGCAGACCTTTACCGTTGACAACTCCGAGACCTTTACGCAGCTCGAAAAGGAATACGGCGCCGCCACGCAGGTCGGCTCCGAGAAGCTGGCCGTACGGGATGCCGCAGGCAAGACCCTGCACGCCAAGCAGTTCAAGACCTTCTATCAGTCGCTGCTTTATACCATGTGCTCGGGCTATTCCTCGCTATCTGCTGCGCAGCAGGCTGCACACCGTGCCACAGGCACGGAGGGGGCAACGTTGGTCATTCGCATCAAATACGTACCCCGCGAATATGACGAGGTAACCGAACGCTTTGAGGAAACGGGCGAGATCATCGAGCGCGAATACTGCTTCTATGAAAATCTCTCCCAGCCCCGCCAGTATTACACCACCGTCAACGGAGAGGGTGATTTTTACACGGTATCCAGCCGCATCAAAAAGATCATCAACGATATCATGAAGCTGTACGGCACCCCTGAGACCGACCCCATCAAGTACGACAGCTTAACTTAAAAATATTCAAACAAACATGCCGCGCATTTTAAATGCGCGGCATGTTTTAGTTGTTATGTCGACGGAAAGGCCTTGGCTTCCTCAAGGTTCTCAAGTACCGTTCCCCTTTTCACACCCGCACCTCCTTTTTCGCTATCATTATAAACAAAAACCGAAAAAACAAGCATGCGGCTATAAAGCAAAAATTTTTATTGACGATTTTGGTAAGGCGTGCTATAATTTTATATATTTGTAAAAAGGATATTTCACAATGTTAAAACGCTTTATTTCTTACTACAGACCTCACAAAAAAATGCTGGCCCTTGATATGCTGGCAGCACTTCTCATTTCCATCATCGGCATGGTCTACCCCATCGTGACGAACAAGATGCTCAACGAATACATTCCGCAAAAAATGTATACCACCATCGTCATCGCGGGTGCCGTGGTGCTGGGGCTTTACGTCCTTCGCATGCTGCTGCGCTATTTTGTACAGTATTACGGGCACGTGATCGGCGTTAAAATGCAATCGCAAATGCGCCGTGACCTTTTCTCTCATCTGCAAAAGCTCCCCTTCCGTTTTTACGATAACAACGAAACGGGGCGCATTATGACGCGTCTGACAAGCGATCTGTTCGAGGTGTGCGAGCTGGCGCACCACGGCCCTGAAAACCTGCTGATCAGCACGGTGATGATCGTTTTATCCTTTTCCTATCTGCTTACCATCGACTGGATCCTCACGCTCATCATCTTTACCTGTGTACCGATCCTGCTGCTTGTCACCATGCATTACCGCAAGGCAATGAAGGAGGCCTTTAACGACCGCCGCAAGAGCAATGCCACCATCAACGCAGCCGTTGAAAGCAGCGTTACGGGTATTCGTGTCACCAAGGCCTATACCAATACCGCCGCAGAGATGGAGAAGTTCAACAAGGGCGATGACGAATTTGTAGATTCCTCCTATCGCGCCTACGATGCGATGGCAAAATTCCACTCCTCTACCTCATTTATCACCGATATATTCAACGTATTTATTCTGATCGCGGGCGGACTTTTCCTCTACGCGGGGCGCATCTCCTTTGGCGACTACTCCACGTTTATCGTATCGGTAAACCTCTTTATTTCCCCTGTGAATACCCTGATTATGTTTATGGAGCAATATCAAAGCGGTGTATCGGGCTTCCGACGCTTTGTAGAGATCATGGAGGAGGTGCCCGAATCCGACGCACCCGATGCAAGGGCCCTTGAAAATGTACAGGGCACGATCGAATTCCAGAACGTGACCTATAGCTACGACGAGGGCAAGGAGGTTTTACGGGACGTCAGCCTTTTGGTAAAGCAGGGGCAGAAGCTTGCACTGGTCGGCCCCTCGGGCGGCGGCAAAACCACGCTTTGTCATCTCTTGCCCCATTTTTACGAGTTGGAGCAGGGCAACGGCCGTATCCTCATTGACGGTCAGGATATCCGCACCCTCACACTCGAATCGGTACGCCGTAATATCGGCATTGTTCAACAGGACGTGTTCCTGTTTGTCGGCACCATTCGCGAAAATATACTCTACGGGCGCCCCGACGCGAGCGAGGCCGATATGATAGAGGCGGCCAAGCGCGCCAATATTCACGACTACGTCATGTCGCTTGAAAAGGGCTATGACACCGAGATAGGTGAGCGCGGCGTAAAGCTTTCGGGCGGTCAGAAGCAGCGCTTATCGATTGCGCGCATCTTCCTCAAAAACCCTGCTATTTTGATTCTCGACGAGGCAACCAGCGCCCTTGACAATACCACCGAGGTGATGATTCAGGAGTCTTTAGACGAGCTTTGCCGCGGACGCACCACGCTGGTGGTGGCGCACCGCCTTTCCACGATCCGCAACGCCGATGAGATCGCCGTGGTGATGAACGGTGAGATCGCTGAGCGCGGCACGCACGAGCAGCTGATCGAGCGCGGCGGCACCTATCGCGACCTGTACGCCCTGCAATTCCGCGACAATGATTTTATAGAAATGTAATGAGGCGTAAGCCGTAAAGTGCCCCTTTTTAAAATTCAACCAATCCCTTCTTGTTTTTTTGTAAAAACCGTGCCATACTACCTTTGGAGCTGTAATAACTCATTCCAAAGGAGTAATGTATGATCTACGGAATTTTAAAAGACGTCAAGGAGGGTGAATACAGAGTAATATCCACCCCTGCAGAGGTCGAAAGCATCGTGGCGGCAGGCCACGAGGTCTGGGCGCAGCATAACTGCGGTGCGGCAGCGGGCTTTCCTGATGAAAAATATGCTGCGGCAGGTGCCAAAATAGTCTACTCACCTGAGCAAATATGGGCAGGCTGCGATATGGTGGCAAAGGTAAAGGAGCTTACACGGGAGGAGTACCCTCTTATCAGAAAGGATCAGATCATTCTCGGGTGTATGCACCCTGCGGGGCACCCCGAGGAGGTAGATGCGATCCTCAAAAGCGGCTGTATTGCCTTTACAGCGGAGGACGCGCATCGCTACGGCTCACCCAACTGTGAGGCTGCGGGCAAGCAGGGGGCGCTTTTTGGGCTGGAATCCATGCTTACCATCCACGGCGGCAAGGGCAAATTCGTCGGCGGCTTTGCAGGCGCCCCCCGAATGAACGTCCTGATCCTCGGTGCGGGGCTTGTCGGTCGCAGCGCCCTTGAGGTACTGTTTGCGCTGGGCGCGTGCTGCACCGTAATGGATATTAACGTGGGGCTTCTGCGCACGCTGCTTTCTCAGTACCGGGGCAAGATCAACACCGCACTTTGTAACAAAGAACGCATAGCCGAGCTATTGCCTCAAACCGATATGGTTTTAAACTGTGTCAGGTGGGATAAGCGTCGCACGGATTTCCTCATTGACAAGGAAATGCTGAAGCTGATGGACCCCGGCAGTGTTTTAGTCGATATTTCCAATGACAATCCCGGTGCCATAGAATCAAGCCATGAAACCCACCACGACAACCCAAGATACGTGGTAAACGGCGTTGTTCACTACTGTGTTTCCAATATTCCAGGGGCCATTGCACATTCCGCCTCAGTCGCTTACGCAGCACAGATGCTGCCGATGATCATCAGCATCCTGAGTCACGGCGTGACGGAATGCTGCGCGAGGGACGGCTTCTATCGCAGAAGCCTTGTCGCCTACAAGGGGTATCTGACCCACGAGGAGACCAGTGCCGTTCAGAGCAGGCCCTGGATCCGCCCCGAGGATATTCTGGGGATCGCAACAAGGCCCCTTGACCCTGCCCCTCCTGCCACTGCCACAAGATCCGACTATTTTTACAAAAGCTTATAATAAACAGGGGGTGAGTCAAATGCAAAAATGCATTTGGTACTCACCCCCGTCGTTTTTGCTTTGCGGCTAAACACCGCAATTTTTGCCTGTTTTGCAGGCAAAAACCGCAAATTTCGCGCGTCAAAAAAGCCTACCGTCGGCTTTTTTGCGCAGGGACTGCGTAAATGACGCAGCCCCTTGCTTTCAAGATCTTTATTCGGAAAGGTCATTTTTCCGATCTGTAATATTATATCCGTAATATTTTTTGAACAACCGACTGACGTAGTTTGCGTCATGATAGCCAAAGAGCGCCGCCGCCTCGTATAAATGGATCCCCTCCTTTTCCATCAGCGCTCTGATGGCCGCCAATTTCTCAGTATTGACATATTTCATAAAGGTGATCCCCTCTGTCTTTTTAAACACCGCGCACAGATATTCGGGGGAGATCGAAAGATGCTCCGCCACCTCTTTTTGTGTGATAGGTGCATAGAGCCTGCGTTGCACGTATTCCTTGGCGCGCAGCGTATATAGCGCCTCGCTCGGCAAAGTCAGCTTTTTTTGCTTTCTGTTGCATTGATCGATCTCATAAAGCAAGCCAAGAAACATCGTTGCCCCCTTTGTAGGCGAGGTCTTGAAGATCAGCTGGTTGGATATCAGCTGATCGATGATATTGGCCGCAGCGCGTGTATCAAATTGCACAGGCGTCACGATCGGCAGATATAAGCCGTTTCCATCGTCCTGCAAGCACCATTTCAATTGCGCAAGGACCGTATGGTGCTCGTGATAGGCGTGCGCCCTGATACGGATCCTGGCTTGGTCATACGGCAAACAAACAATGTCACCCTTGCTTGCCACGTATTCCCTACCGTTATATTCAACCGTGATCGACCCCTCGGAGATGAAGGTGACCTCCAGGGCGTTTTTTCTTTTGGGGAAGGTGTTGAAATAGGTGTTTGCGTGATAGACGTGTGCGAACTCCACACGCGGCAACGCTTCGATCTCATAGGTCTGCATGATAAGCACCTCTGTTTTTGGTATGTCCTTAGGTTTATGATAGCACTTTATATTAATTTTGTCAAGATTTTTTATTTTTGTTTATTGACGCCTGCCGCCTGCAGCAGTAAAATGAAATCAGGCTCATTCATCAAAGAGGAGGTATGCCTATGAAGCTGTTTGAAAGCTTAAATGAGGAATTAAAGCAAAACAGCGGCACCTATGCGCCGTATTATTTCCGCTATTTGGGCTACAAGGAGGATCTTAGTGCCGATTATGCCACCCTGCGTGCAAACGGCATTTACTCCCTGTTTGCGGTCCCCGTGCCCGTTATTCTTAAAAGCGAGTGGATAGCAGGAAACCAAGCATCTTTGTTTTGTGATGAAAGCGCGCTTGTGCTGAATTACGCGAGGGGCCTGGTGGATAAATTCTCTCAGAGAAGCTTTATCACCAACAAAGACCACTATGCCCCCGATTACAGCCATATTCTTCGCACAGGTCTGCCCGGTATGATCGGCGAGATCGAAGCATCGCTGGAGGTACATCAAGGCGACCCTGAAAGGACCGCGACACTTAAGGCCATGCGAAAAAGCCTATGCGGCTTTTCAAAAATGATCGAAAATTATATGCTTCGGGCCGAAGCACTGAAGGGCTCCCCCGATCTTGACGCGCAGCGCTTGCAGTTTATCACCGACAATTGCCGCGCCATTCTGAGCGGCCCGCCCGCAAGCTTCCCCGAGGCGCTTCAGCTGGTATGGTTTTGCCATCTGGCCTTTTCGATGGAGGGACGGCGTGCCATGGCACTCGGTCGCCTTGACCAATATCTGTATCCCTTTTACAAGTCGGATATTGAAAAGCAGGCCTTAAGCGACGCGTTTGCCATTGAGCTTTTGGAAAACGTTTTCATCAAGCTTCAAAACGACACCATCAATATCTGCATCGGCGGGCAAAGCAAAAGCGGCAAGTGCGAGGTAAATCCCCTCAGCCGCTGCATTCTGCGTGCAGTCAGAAATTGCAACGTCCCCGGCCCCAATCTCTCACTGCGCTATACGCAAAGCACCCCAGACGATTTTTTGGACGAATGTCTTGAAACCATCGGCACGGGGCTTGGATATCCCGCCATTATGAACGATGACGTGAATATTGCCGCGCTGAAAAAATACGGCTATGCCGATGAGGACGTCTACAATTATTCTATGGTAGGCTGTATTGAAAACTTCATCACAGGCAAACAGCCGCCGTGGTCCGACGGGCGCTTTGACACCCCGCGATTTTTTGATTATATTTTCAACAACGGCATGAGCGCCACCAATCAGTCGCTGGGGCTTGAGCCTTGCAGACTTGAGGATATCACCTCAATAGGCGACTTTATGGCCGCCTTTGAAAAGCAGCTTGCCTTTGGCGTTGACGAATATGTGTTCAGATTTAACGCATCGAACGATGCCATCAATCAGGCCTTTTTCGCCGAGCCGTTTTTATCCTGCTTTTGCGAGGGCTGTATTGAAAGAGGGCTTGACCTCAACTGCGGCGGCAGCATTTACCCCTCCGTTCACGGCGCGGCGGTGATGGGGATCGGCACGGTTGCCGATTCGCTTGCCGCCATTGAAAAGGTGGTATTTGTCGATCACGCCGCAACGCTTGCTGACCTCCGAGATGCCATGAATGCCAACTTTGAGGGATACGGGGAGCTGCGCCAAAAGCTGTTGGCTGCACCGAAATACGGCAACAACGATGCTTTTGCTGACAAATATGCCGTGTGGTTTATTGAGTGCCTCAGCGCTTTGTTTGCCAAGCATAAGACCCGTGACGGTGGCGGCATCTATATTGCGGCAGCCGCCAACATCAGCAATATTTACGCAGGCAGGATCATCAACGCCACCCCCGACGGCAGATTGCGCGGTGAGCCCCTCTCCGATGCCGCTTCTCCCACCTACGGACGGGATACCCGAGGCGCCACCTCCACCCTGATCAGCCTCTCGAGGCCCGATTACACCAAGGTCGCCTGCGGCAGCGTGGTAAACCAAAAGTTTTCCCCTTCTATGTTTGACGCAGAAAAGCGCAAAAAGCTGATGGCGCTGATCAAGACCTATTTTAAGCAGGGCGGGCAGGAGATCCAGATCAATGCCACCTCGCGCGAAACACTGATGGACGCGATAGACCATCCCGAAAAATACCAAAATCTGGTTGTGCGCGTCTCGGGCTTTTCTGCATTCTACGTGACCCTTGAAAAGGACGTGCAGCTCGATATTTTAAACCGCACCCAGCAGGAGTAAGCTATGCTCAATATCTCAAAGATCCAGCATTTTTCCGTGGGGGACGGCGAGGGGATCCGCACCACCGTATTCTTCAAGGGCTGCAACCTGCGCTGCCCCTGGTGCCACAATCCCGAAAACCTAAGTGGGGAGCCCGTTTCCCTTCACTACCGCGCCACGAACAAGACCGAGGTGCTCGGACAGCTTTTGTCGGCAGAAGAGCTCCTGCCTGAGCTTTTGGAGGACAAAGCCTTTTTTGACGAAAGCAACGGCGGCGTGACCTTTTCGGGTGGCGAGGCGATGCTGCAAGCAGCAAGGCTTGTGCCGCTGGCACGGACGTTACGGGAAAACGGCGTATCGCTTCTGGTAGACACCGCAGGGTGCGTGCCGTACGCCCTTTTTCAGGAGCTAAATCCCTTTGTAACGGGCTATTTGTTTGATTTCAAAACGTCAGACGCACAAAAATACAGCGAGATCGGCGGTGATCTGTCGCGCGTTGTTGACAATCTTCGGCGACTGCGCGAGGACCGTATGACGGTTTTCATTCGCATCCCCCTGATCCCGGGCTTTAATACCTCGCCACAGGCGACACATGCCATTTGCGAGTGCCTGCGGGAGCTTTCGACAAAGCACGTTGACCTGTTGCCCTTTCACCGACTGGGGAGCGCGAAATACGAGGCCATGGGGCTTGACTATCCCTATCGGGCACAGCATCCTCTCACAAAAGAGGAGCTTGGTGAAATCGAAGCAATTTATAAAACATATTTTTCAGTAAAAATAGAAAGGTAGGAAATAATGATGAAAGCAAAAGCAGCTGTTTTTATGGGGCCGCACAAGGATTTTGAGGTGCGTGAATTTGAGATCACACCTACCCCCAAGGGATATGGACAAATGGAGCTGGTCGCCAGCGGTATTTGCGGCACCGACCTGCATTTCCACAACGGCAAGCTGGCCATTAACCCCCCGACGGTGATCGGCCACGAATTCGTTGGCAGAATTACCGATCTTGATGAAAAAGAGGGCGCAAAATACGGCCTTGCCATTGGCGATCACGTCATTGCCGATATTGCCATTCCTTGCGGGGAATGTATTCTTTGCAAAAACGGCGACGATGCCAACTGCGTCAATATGCAGGTCACCAACGGCGGCAGCATTGACGTGGCCCCCTATCTTTACGGTGGCTATGCCGAGGTGAACTACACGCCCCTGTCAAATCTCGTGAAAATTCCCGCGAGCATCGACCCCAGAGTTGCCGCCACCTTTGCCTGCCCCGGCCCCACGGCCATTCACGCCTGTGAGCTGGCAAAAAAAGCGGACGTTGATTTCTCAAGCATCAACGTGGCCGTGGTACAGGGCCTTGGCCCCGTTGGCACCTTTGCCGTGATGTATCTGAAGGCACTGGGCGTGAAGACCGTCTATGCCATCACCGCCGGCAACGACACCACAAGAGAGAACACAGCCCTCGCGATCGGTGCCGATAAGGTCTTTAATCTCACCCGTGAGGGCGTTGAGGCTGTCACGAAGGCACTGCAAGCAGAAAACGGTGGGCTTGGTGTCGATCTCACGATCGAATGCTCGGGTGCACCTGCCGCAGTCGTGCAGGGCATGGATATTCTTCGAAACAGAGGTGTTTATCTGGTTCCCGGTCAGTACAGCGCCTCGGGCGAGATCGCGATCCAGCCCCAGCTCATCACCTTCAAGGCTCTGCATATCATCGGCTCCTCGCAGTACTCTATGTGTGACGTCGGCATTTATCTTGACTTTTTGTCAACCCACACCGAGCTGCACGAGAAAATCAAGGAGCTGGGCACGTGCTTCAAGGTCACCGAGATCAACAAGGCGATCGCCTATGCCAAATCTCAGAAAAACGTCAAAACCCTTTTGGTAAAATAATAGCAAACCAAAAAAGGGCAGGCACCTCACGGAAACCGTTAGGTGCCTGCCCCTTAAGCATACTCTTTCATCGGGGTCATTCGCCTATTTTATATCTGAGCATATTCCAGGAATGCTTTTTCAGTATGATCTGCCCGTCATCTCTGAGATCAACATGGCAAGGCGTCACACGTGCAGTATCCTTATCGTTGATCGCCTTGAGGTCGTCTGCATAAAGCTCGATATGCTCGATCAAGCGACACCCCTCAAAGCCCTCCAGCGCAACGTCCAGCTCCATTGCCTCGTCAAGTGAGCGATTTACCGCATAGACAACGATCTCGCGTGCCTCTTTGTTATAGATCACGCTTGTGGCAAGATAAGGGATCTCACGCTTGGCGCTTGAAACGTATTTTTCGCTTTCAACGATGGCGCGCAGAGTGGTGCCGCTGCCAAACGCAGAGCCATACATAAACGGATAGAAAATGGTTTGCGCCCACACCTTGCCACCGTTTTCGGTCATGATGGGTGCCAGAACGTTCACGAGCTGTGCCAGGCACGCCATCTTCACGCGGTCGCAGTTGTTTTGCAGGGTCATTAACATCGTGCCGACAAGCAACGCGTCCTCAAAATTATAAATGTCCTCATTTCGAGGCGGTGCCACCGTCCATTTTTCAAGCGACTTATCCTGCTCTTGGCTGTGGTACCATACGTTCCACTCATCAAAGGAAAGACTTAAGGTCTTTTGGCTTTTTTTCTTTGCCTTTATCGCATCGCACAGCGCCGCGGTGCTCTTGATAAACTCGTCCATTTCCTCAGCGCGGCCAAGGAATTTCGGGGTGTCGTCGTCCCTGTTATCGTAATATTGATGGAGCGAAAGATAGTCCACGTGCTCATAGGTATGGTCAAGGACAGTGAGTTCCCACTGCCCAAAGGTCTTCATGTTGCGATGGGCACTGCCGCAGGCGACAAGCTCGATGTCAGGATCTGCCCACTTCATCACCTTTGCCGCTTCAGCCGCAAGGCGCCCGTATTCCTCTGCCGTTTTCTGACAGATCTGCCAGGGGCCGTCCATCTCATTGCCAAGGCACCACACCTTGATGCCAAAGGGCTTCTCAAAGCCGTTTGCGCGACGCATATTTGCATAATACGTGTCGCTTGTGGCATTGCAGTATTCCACGCAATTACGGGCATCGTCTGCGCCGCGCGTGCCGAGATTGACTGCCATCATGACCTCAGTATTGGCACGCCTTGCCCATTCCTGAAATTCGTCTATGCCGACCTCGTTTGTTTCGGTTGCCATCCAGGCAAGGTCCATGCGTCGCGGGCGTCTTGCTTTGTCCCCTGTGCCGTCCTCCCAGTTATACCCCGAAACAAAGTTTCCCCCGGGATAGCGTACAATGGGCACGTTCAGCTTTTTTACAAGCTCAAGCACGTCCGCACGAAAGCCTTGATCATCTGCGGTCTCGTGCGAGGGCTCGTAGATGCCGCCATACACGGCACGTCCGATATGCTCGATGAAGGAGCCGTAAAGACGTCTGTCAATATCACCGATGACAAAACTTTTGTGCGCCGTTATCCTTGCTTTCATATATCTTTATCCTTTCTTTGTTGATTGATAACGCCAAATATCAACTCGAATATTTTTCGACAAATTCTATGATAGGGGTACGTTCCTCAGTAGTGCCACCGCCTGAGCGATCTCGGGCTCAGCGGGAGATTTCCAGCAAGGTATATCCAAGGAGGGGCCCATATGCGTATGCGAAGCAGCAAGCAGCACGTTATCGATCGGCACACCCGTTTGCTCTGCGATTTGGCTACGGATCGCATTTGCGTAGCTATTGGAGAACATCAGATGGTCGGCGGAAATGAGAATTACCGTTTATTCATTGCTTGTAAACGCTGCGGCGTTTGCCTGCAAAGGTGTGTACGCCCCTTGGCATAGTAGGCATCAAATTCTCCGGGCATAAAGCCCTTTATCGGTGTGTATTCAACCTCTGCAAATCCTGCTTTCATACATAAAGATTCCTCTGGTAATATGACCTATGCTAAGTATAACATCCTGAAATCAATTTGTAAATATAAAATAAAAAGTAAATATAAAATAAAAAAATTTAAAAATCAAATTTGCGGCAACAATCCGGGGAGATCGCAAAAGGCGAGCGGGTCACCATTCGGTGACCCGCTCGCCTTTTTAGTTGCGTTTTTCACGCATATGATCAGCCTATTGACGTAAGCGGTTATTCTACCGTCACGGATTTCGCGAGATTACGGGGCTTATCCACGTCGAGGCCCTTCAGGGCGGACACGTAATACGCCAGCAGCTGCATGACGCAAATGGCAGGAAAAGGAGCCAGCAGCTCGTCGATCTCGGGCAAAACAAGATGGATATCGGCAGGCAGGTCATATTGCTCGCTGATCTGCTTGGTGGTCACGCAAAGAATCTTTGCGCCACGCGAGGCAACCTCACGAATACCTGACAGCATCTTTTCGGCAACGCTTGAAACGGTAGAAAGCGCCACAACAGGCGTCCCGTCCACGACAAGCGATATGGTACCGTGCTTCAGCTCACCGGCCGCATAGGCTTCGCTGTGGATATAGGAAATTTCCTTGAGCTTGAGCGAGGCCTCAGTGCAAAGCGCACAATCGACACCGCGCCCGATATAAAACATATGCTCTGCATCAACCACTTTCTCAGCGGCAGCGCGCACCTTATCACAGCTCTTCAGCACCTCCTCAACGGCAGCGGGAACCTGTACGCGTAGCTTCTCACAAATTTCACGTACCGTTTGGGCACTTAATTTACCGTTAACCAATCCAAGGCGCAACGCCAAAAGATAAAGAAGTGTGCATTGCACGCTGTAAGCCTTGGTGCTGGCAACGGCAATTTCAGGGCCCGCTAAGGTGTAAAGCACGCTGTCTGCCTCGCGTGCCACCGTAGAGCCGATCACGTTCACGATAGCCAGCGTATGCACGCCGTTTGCCTTAGCGTGGCGCAGGGCGGCCAGCGTATCGGCAGTTTCGCCCGATTGCGAAAGCAAAATGACCAGATCCTGCTCGTGCAAAATAGGATCACGGTAGCGGAATTCACTGGCGATCTCCACGGAAACAGGAACACGGCAAAGCTGTTCGATAACGCTTTTGCCAATTAACCCGGCGTGCATAGCCGTGCCGCAGGCAACGATATGGATGGCGCGAAATTCTTTCAGGCGATCCGTGTCAAGCAGCTCCAGATTGAAGTGGGGCAATCCATCCTTCATATAAGCGGAAGCGGTTTGAGAAATGGCAGTCGGCTCCTCGTGGATCTCCTTGAGCATAAAGTGCGGAAAGCCGCCCTTTTGTGCTTGCGCCACATTCCAATCGACACATTCCTGCTTTTGAGAAACCTCCTCGCCCGAGCTCTTGAAGAAGCGAACGGCATCCTTTTCCAAAACGGCAAGCACGCCCTCCTCAGGGCGCCAATAGGTGTTGGTGTGTGCCAGCACAGCAGGAACATCAGAGGCAATGAGCGCGCCCGTGGGCGTTTTCGCCACGATCAGCGGATTATCCTTGCGAACAGCATAAATGCGCTCGGGATAATCGGCAAAGCAAATGCCAAGAGCATACGAGCCGCGCAGCATAGCAAGGGTTTTGAAAATAGCCTCTTGCGGATCGCCGCTTTTTGCGTAATGATAATCGAGCAGCTTTGCCGCGGATTCCGTGTCCGTTTGGGAAGAAAAGGTATAGCCCTGCTCCACAAGAAACGCGGCAATTTCCAGATAGTTTTCAATGATGCCGTTGTGCACCAGCGCCAGACGATCGGTGCCGTGAGGGTGCGAATTCTGGTCAGAGGGCTCGCCATGCGTAGCCCAGCGTGTGTGACCGATGCCGCAGGTAGCGGCCTCAAGATGCGCTCTTGCCTGCAGCTTTTCCTCAAGCAGTGCAAGACGCCCCTTGCTTTTCACCGTTTGCAGTCCGTTTTGATGTACTGCAACACCCGCAGAATCATAGCCTCTGTATTCGAGGGTAGAAAGTCCCTCCAGCAGAATGGGCAGGACAGATCTTGTACCTGTATAGCCGATAATACCACACATAGGTTTTTCTCCTTTTACTGTTCATTGCGGTCGTGGGCTGCTTTTTTCTAATAGCCTATTTTTAGTCGGCATAAAAATCCGAGCATGGCTTTAAAAAGCAATTCCCTATTGTAAGATTTTAGAATATTATAGCAGATCTTGTCGCTTGATGCAATCAACTTTGCTTTGAACTTTTCGCAACACGCGGTTGCATTTCAAGAAAAAACTGTGATTTTCAGCTGTAATTTAAGGATTTTCAAGTGGCCGTATTGGAAATTTTTGTTTGCATTTGTAACCCGCGTCCCTCATTTTCTACCTTGCTGCAAGAATTTTTCCCGCTCCCGGTGACAAACAGATAATTTAAATTTATCTGAAAATATATTATGTTAAGCCTTGAACTTTGTTGTATGATAAAGACGCTGTTTATGCTCGATTTTAACTATATTTATGCGCATTTTTACTATTTGAATAAGGGGCGCTTGACAAACCCGTGTTTTTTGGTATGATGAGGGTAGATGTACCTCTTGCCAAGGCAAGGATATGTATCACTGCTTTCAAATGAATGGAGGAACAGTATGTTTACCAAGGCCATCCCCGTTTGGGGAAGCTATAAAAACGATTCCGAAAAGCTGAACCGCCACCTGATCTTTCGCGAGGGCGTAAAATCGCTTGACGGTGTCACGATACAGATTGCCGCGGCGTATTTTTACCGTCTTACCGTAAACGGAAATTTCGTTGGCTTTGGCCCCGCGCGTACCGCCAAGGGCTATGCAAGGGTCGATGCGTACGATCTATCAAAAATCAAGGCCGCCGATAACCGAGAAAACGAGATCGTAATAGAGGTGGCCGGCTATCATTGCAAGAGCTTGTCTACCGTTTTTCAGGATTCCTTCTTTTGCGCAGAGATCGTAGAAAAAGGCAAGGTAACCAAATACACGGGCAAGGATTTTCAATGCTTTGAAAACACGCGCCGTGTGCGAAAGGTGGAGCGCTATTCGGTGCAAAGACATTTTGGCGAGATCTATGACGCACATGGCGCTGACAAGCAGCCCGTACAAGCCGTTACCGTCGCACAGGATATTCAGTTTATCCCCCGTCGCGTGCCCCATCCGTCATATGAGGTGTGCGACACGCAAAAATATCTGTCCCGCGGCGCCTTTACCGTGGCAGAGGACGGACGAGCGGACAGCAAGGAATTCGGCACGGGCGCCAAGCAAAACGCCTACAGCTTCCCTCCTGAAAAGGAGCCCGCTTACGGCCTTTTTTCACCCGATGAAATCAAGGATAAGCCCTATCGCTACGTAGGTAGCCTTCATAAAACCAAGCTTTCGGGAGAGGGGACGTTGCCTGTCACGCTCTCGGCCGGAGAATGGCTGATGATTGATTTTAAGATGATCGTGGCCGGATTTATACGCCTTGACGCCGACGTGAAAAGCGATTGCGACGTGATCGTTGCCTTCAGCGAGCTGTGCGAGGGCGATCCGTTTTCCTTCCGTAAAATCAACATTCAGAGCGTCATAGAATATAAGCTTTCAGCAGGCAAGGCGACCGAGGAGTCTTTTGAGCCCTATACCTTCCGTCACGTGGCCGTTTTTGTCAAAGAAGGCACCCTGTGCCTGAACTCCGTGGGATACCGTACGTTTGAAAGAGATATGACGTCGGCGACCCCCCGCAGCTTCAAAAAGCCCGCGCACAATGAAATATATCGGGCGGCTCTGCGCACCTTTGCGCACAATGCCGTGGATATTTTTACCGACTGCCCCTCGCGTGAGCGCGCCGGCTGGCTTTGCGATTCGTTTTTTACCGCTCGCACCGAGCATTTTCTCTTTGGAACAACAGAAATTGAGGATGCTTTTCTTGAAAACTACGTTCTGTACCAAGGAGACGGCACCTTTCCCGAGGGCGTGCTGCCTATGTGCTACCCGAGCGACGCACACCTGAACAATAAGTTTATTCCTCAATGGAATATGTGGTACGTGCTTGAGGTCTGCGAATATCTTGACGAGCGCAATCCCGACAAGGACAAAGAGATCTTCAGGCCCTCCGTGATGGGTGTCCTCAGCTTCCTTGAGCGTTATGAAAATGAGGACGGGCTGCTTGAAAGGCTCCCCTCCTGGAATTTTGTTGAATGGTCGGATGCGAACTCCTGGACGCAGGACGTCAATTACCCTACGAATTTCCTTTACGCGGCGCTGCTATGTGCCGTGGCAAAGACGTTTTCTATGCCCCGCCTTTTCAAAAAGGCCGAGGAGCTGCGCAAAAAGACCGCGGCACTTTCGTTTAACGGCGAGGTGTTTGTCGACCACGCAGTAAGAACGCCCGACAACACGCTTGAAAATCAAAAGCATATTTCCGAGGCTTGCCAGTATTACGCCATACTCTACGGCGGCATTGACCTTGACGCGCCTCAATATGCAAAGCTGAAGAGCTACGTGATCAACGATTTCAAAAGCTTTGATCCCGGTGAAAACACCTTCTGCCCCAAGAACGCCTTTATCGGGCTTTATCTGAGAATGAACGTGCTGATGCATATGAAGGACAAGGAGCTTTTAGCAAAAAATCTTGAAACGTTTTGCCTGCATATGAGCCGCACCACGGGCACCCTGTGGGAATATAGGGACGGCTACGGCAGTCTTGACCACGGCTTTGCCTCTTACGTTGCCCTGACTATCCCATTTGCCGACTCCTTAGAGGAATAACGGTATTCATCGTTGCTTGTAACGCATTATCCCTCAAAAATTCTTTCAAAAAGGAAAAAAGCCATGTTTAAGATTTTTAAGATCACCTCAAGTCACGTTGTTGACTTTGCCGCAGAGGAGCTGAAAAAATATCTGCGTATGATGATGCCGCGCTGCGGCGAGATCGACATTGCCTACGATCCCACCGCAACACAGGGCTTTCGCCTTGGTGTCATGAGCGATCTCGGGCTTGATACGAGTGAGGCCGAGGACCTCACGCTTGACGACATCCTGCACGTAGACGTGGACGGGGAGGGCAACGGCATCATTGCCGGCTCTAACCCCCGCTCGGTGCTGCTTGCGGTCTATCGCTACCTCACGCTAAACGGCTGCAGATGGCTGTTTCCGGGTGTTGACGGCGAGTTCATTCCCACCAAGCAAATAACTGCCGCCAAGTACCACAAGATGGCTGACTGCCGCTATCGCGGGCAGTGCAATGAAGGGGGCGAATATCAGCAGCAGATGATAGAGGCCATCGACTTTACCCCCAAGCTTGGTATGAATATCTTTATGCAGGAGTTTGACAACCCCAAGGCATATTACGATAGCTATTACGATCATGCCTTCAACAACGCCCGCGAGCCCGAGCCCGTGACCGAGGCGCAGGTGCTGCAATGGAAACGCCAGTGCGAGGCTGAGATCTCTAAGCGCGGTCTGCAATACCACGATATGGGGCACGGCTGGACGGCCGAGCCCTACGGCATCAACTCCTCACTTGGCTGGAAGGCAAGCGATGCCAACGCCGTTCCCCCCGAGGCCTTTCAGCACCTGGCGATGCTGAACGGCGAGCGCCAGCTCTACCTCGGTGTGCCGCTGAACACCAACGTGTGTATGTCCAATCCCGAAACACGCCGTCTGTGGGTCAAGAGCGTAGCGGATTACGCCGCGCTGAATACCAACGTCGACTTTCTGCACATCTGGCTGGCAGACTATTACAACAACCATTGCGAGTGCGAGGCATGCCGCAAAAGGATCGTCACGGATTGGTACATCATGCTGATGAACGAAATAGACGAGGAGCTGACGCGCCGTGAGCTGGACACCCGCATCGTGTTTATCTGCTACTACGAAACCATCTGGAAATCCGAGACCGTCAATATCAAAAATCCCGCGCGCTTTACCATGCTGTTCGCACCCATCACGCGTGCCTATTATCGCTCGGTAGACCCACAGCCCAAGGAATTTCCCTTTGTGCCCTTTAAGCACAACGATATCACGCTGCCGCTGGATATCGACGAGTATATTCCCTATGCCAAGTCCTCCATGGCACAGTATGGCGTAAACACCTTTCTTTATGAATATCACTTCTGCTATAATCAATACTACAACCCGGGCAGCATAAACTATGCCCGCATCATTCACGAGGATGTCAAGGGCTACTACGCCCACGGCTTCCACGGCATCATTGAGGACGGCTCACAGCGCTCCTACTGGCCGCACGGTCTGCCCTTTTACACCTATGCCGCGACCCTGTTTGACGTAAACGTCAAATTTGAGGATATCGTAGAAGATTATTTTTCCCACGCCTATGGCGAGGAGTGGCACAGGGTGCTTGACTTCCTCACAAGCCTTGGCGAGATCGTACCGCAAGCATATCTGGCAGGCAAGCTGTGCAAGGATAAGGATCAGCACCGCCTGTACGCCCCCGAAATGGCACCTAAGGTGCGCGAGCTCGGGCGCTTTGCCGCCACCCTTAAGCCCTTCCTTGAGGCGCACAAAAATATGCCCATGCGCGTGCAGACCGTGTCGATGCGCCTGCTTGACTTCTACCTTGATTTTCTCATCGGTGTAGCCGAGCCCATTGCCCTTGCCGCCGAGGGCAAGCTCCGCGAGGCGGCATTGCTCTTTGGCACCTTCTTTGACGAGTATGCAAAGCGCGAGGTCTATTTCCAGACCTGCTACGACCACTTTAACGTGGGCGCAGGCTACGCTGCACGCTACTTCTATATGCACTCAAACGGCAGCAACAACATCCCTGAAACCTAAAGGAATCTGCAATATGAAGATTTTTAACTGCAAAACCAACCACCTTACCGCACCGCTCGGCTTCGCCATGGAAAGCGCCACGGTATCCTGGGTAAGCGAAAGCAATATTTCTCAGCATCAAGCCAAGGCCCGTGTTTTGGTAGCACTAGACGAGGCCATGACACAGATCGTCTATGACGTCACAAAAGCGGACCTTTCCCAAACCGGCGTTAAGCTCCCCCTCTCGCTGATGCCACGCACAGCCTACTACTGGACCGTGCAGGTTTGGGGCGACGGCGGCGACACCGCCGTTTCGGCCGTAAACTGTTTTGAAACAGGTAAGCGCGAGGAGCCCCTCTTAGGTCAGTGGATCACCACGCCGTGGGACGAAAGCCCTTACGTGCGCAAAGCCTTTGAGGCAACCAACGTGAAGAAGGCACGGCTGTACGTGATGGGCTTGGGGCTTTATTATCTGGAGGTCAACGGCAAGAAGGTCGGCAACGATTTTCTGGCACCCGGCTGTACCCAGATAGACCGCTTGGGTCAGATCTATACGTATGACCTCAGCGACTACGTGCAAAGCGGCAACAACGTACTGGGGCTTATGATGGGCAACGGCTGGTATAAGGCCGCCTTTGGCGCCTCCTCGTCGCATCGGGCACAGACCCCCTTTATTGACAAATATCTGCTGAAAGCCGAGCTGCGACTGACGATGGCCGACGGCACCGAGCAGATCATCACGACCGACGAAAGCTGGCGCTGCGCCCCCTCCCCCATTGTCGAGGACAGCATCTACGGCGGTGAGGTCTATGATGCCCGCCGTGCCATCGCCCACTGGTCCCAGCCCACGCTTAATGACAGTGGCTGGGATCGCATGGTCGCTACCAAAGCAGAGGGCGTTGGTGTATTGGCCGACCGCCTGTCCCTGCCTATCGTCGTCAAGGAAACCGTAAAGCCCGTCGGGATCATTCACACACCCGCGGGCGAAACGGTGCTGGACCTCGGTCAGAACATCGTCGGATGGCTTTCCTTCCACGTAAACGAGCCCTCTGGCACAGCCATCAGGCTCCAGCACGGCGAGATCCTGCAGGACGGCTGCTTCTACAACGAAAACCTGCGCTATGCAAAGGCCGAATACACCTATATTTCCGATGGCACCGAGGCTACGGTGAGCCCCTATTTCACGTTCTTCGGCTTCCGCTA
Organism: Oscillospiraceae bacterium; assembly: GCA_015064125.1. GTDB lineage: Bacteria > Bacillota > Clostridia > Oscillospirales > CAG-272 > Firm-07. The sequence continues at coordinate 4,067 of SVSV01000008.1, read as the reverse complement.
CGTGAAAATTTCCGGAAATACGAAGCCCGTCGACTTGAATGATTTTGTCGGTTGCGTGGTCTACTCCGACCTTGACGAAACAGGCTTTATCACAACCTCCGATGCCCGCATCAACCGCTTGTATCTCAACGCCAAGTGGAGCCAAAAGGACAACTTCCTCGACCTGCCCACCGATTGCCCCCAGCGAGATGAGCGTATGGGCTGGACGGGCGATGCCCAGATGTTCTGCAAAACGGCCTGCTATAACATGGACACCTACGCCTTTTATCGCAAGTACCTGCGCGACATTTGGGTCGAGCAAAAGGAATTTGGCGGCCGTGTCGGTCACGTGGCGCCTTCCTTCTTCAAGGATTACAGCAAATACAATGCCTTTTGGCAGGGCGGCTCCTGCGCCTGGGGCGATGCTGCCGTCATTATCCCCTTTACGTTATATGAGCATTACGGCGACACCGCCATCCTCGAAGAGTGCTACCCGAGCATGACGGGCTGGGTAGACTGGATCGACCGTACTGTTTTAAACGAGCAGGGTCTATGGGAGCACGGCTTCAAGTTTGGTGACTGGCTGGCGCTGGACGGCGACCCCGATCAAAAGGATGACCGCTATGGCGGCACAGACACCACCTACGTGGCCTCAGCGTATCTGAAGTACTCTGCCCAGCTGGTAGCCAAGGCTGCCACCGTGCTCGGGCGCACAGAGGATGCCGCCCGTTACGGGGCTATCAGCGAGCGCACCAAGGCCGCTATACAAAAAGCATACTTTGCCGAGGACGGCACTATCAGTATCCGCACCCAGACTGCCCATGTTTTAGCTTTGGCCTTCGGTTTGGCAAAGGAAGAACATCGCCCCGCCGTCGGTAAGGCGCTGGCAAAGCTTCTCGAGCAAAGCAATATGCACCTGCAAACAGGATTTGTGGGCACCCCCTTCCTGTGCAAGACCCTCTCACAGGCGGGCTATACCGAAGCCGCCTATACGCTGCTCTTCCAAAACGATTTTCCCAGCTGGCTGTATGAGGTGGACATGGGCGCGACCACCATTTGGGAGCGCTGGAATTCGGTCCTGCCCGACGGCAAGATCTCAGGCACGGGCATGAACTCCCTGAACCACTACACCTACGGCAGTATCGTTCAGTGGATGTACGAGCACATCTGCGGTCTTACTTTGACCTCCCCCGGGTTCCACACCTTCCGCATCCGTCCGGAGCTCAACCACCGTTTCACCCACGTATCCATGAGCTACAACTCCCCCATGGGCACGATCAAAACGGCATGGAAGCAGACTAAGAGCGGCTACCGCGTAACCGTGAGCGTGCCCTTCGATACAACGGCTGTGCTCGAGCTACCTGGCAAGGCCCCCATGACCCTCACCCCCGGCTGCCATACCGTCACCGTCTGATAGGGCTGCAAAGCCCACGTCGCGCAGTTAGCTGCACGCTCGCTTCGCGAGCAAAAAAGAAAACACCCCCGAGGGGTGTTTTCTTTTTTGTGTTATTCTTCCTTAATAAATACCGACACATAAAAACCAAGTGATCAGTTTATTATGAATTGGGAATGACAGTTGTGCCATAATCGGTGAAGTTTACGGTGTTGTCAAAATTCATATCCAGCTGGCTGTCCTCATCCTTTGTTGTGTACGAATACTTCATTTCGACAAGTTTACCGTTTTCGAATCTGATAGTTGCATCAGTCGGCTCAGAGTCGTCCCATGGAACGGAAATTTTTCCCTTTGCGCGATATGCCTTTATATCTGCATCATAGGTGAAATTATCGTAATCAAACATAGAAACTACATCGGCTGCTAAATCCATAGAAGAGCCTTCATATGTTTCTTCATTGGTCTGGCCTGCTGACTGTGCATACATATAGGTAGCGTCTTCTGTGAATTTGAATATCAATTTTGAATTAAACTGCGCATCTACACTCGGAGTGGCGATAAGCATTTTTATGTCCAAGGTATAGTTTTTGAAATTATTAAGATGAATTATTAGATCCCACTCGTCCTCGGTCATTCCCGTAAAAGGAACCGACTCCGTCTTCGTATGCGAACAAACCGAGCAAGTATATGTTTTCACTCCATCTGCTTCTTGAGTTGCTTTAGTCGTAATCTCTCCGTTGTTCCATGTGTGAGAGGCTTTTTCGGATATCTCAACGCAATCCTCTCCAACGCAAGCATGCCAGTGGTCGGTATCATCGTGCGACCATTCTGTTGCAAAGGTACACTCGTGCTCGTTGCACGACGAAAGCACTGCAAGTGTTGAGAACAGCAGTGCAAGAGTGAGTAAAAGTACTAATGTTCTTTTCATAAGTTGATCTCCTTTTTTAATTCTTATCAATGATTCCATCAGAGCACATAATGGTAAGTGTTTCAATGGAATCAAAAGATTCGCTATAGCGAAGATTTTTCCACTCTTCCTTCGTACCCTCGTAATAAATATATGTCAGCGCAGTACAACCTGTAAAGTCACCGCTTCCTACTCTCGTAACGCCTTTGCCAAAGGTAATGCTTTCGATATATTTGCAATTATGAAAAGCCCGAGTGGAGGAGTACTCATCATGCTTAAGGAGCTTAACTTCCTTTAGTCCCTTGGGAATACAGTAGCTATACTCATAAGCTTGCGTTCCGATGGAGCCGTTTATTTGGGTAATCATCTCGCCGCCATCATATTGGGTACTGCCAAACAAACTTCCGAACGCTTCATACTGACCGGAACAAGTGGAAACACCCACAAACGGAACAGTTATGCTTTCAAGAGACGCGCATTTTTCAAGGCAGGAAATTCCCATATACGTTACGGTTGCGGGGAAATCGATTGTGCGCAAGGCAATACAACCACTAAAAGCGTAATCTCCCACACTCTGCAAACCACTTGCAACGGTAACCGTTTGCAAAGCGGAGCATCCGTAAAACGCTTTGTTCGATACTGTTTTTAAGGATGAAGGAAGATTTATCGCGGTTAACTTGGCACAATTATAAAATCCCGATGTGCCGATAGTTTCAAGCTTATTTCCGAATACAACCTCGGCAAGTTCGCTGCATCCGTAAAAAGCAGAACCACCGATCGTTTTAACAGAATTTCCAAGAACAATCTTTGTCAGTTTCTCATATCCCATAAATGCGCCAGCAGGAATATTTCTATTGATTTCTACTGTGGTAACAAGCACATTGTTCAAATATAGACTTTCGGTACAGTATAAGGGATTTGAATTGGCATTATTAAATTTGCTATCAAGCCATGTCTCTAAGCTACTTATGTAAAGATTTGCAATCGCGCAGCCCTTAAATGCATCCTTGGAGTAGGTAGTAACCGAGGTTGGAATCGTCACATTTTTCAAGGAAGTGCAGTTCGCAAAGCACTCCACACCAACTCGGAAAACATTATTTGGAATAACAACTTCCTTTAGCGCGGTACAGTTTTTGAAGGTTCTCAACTGCATATCCCAATATTCGGCGGGAAGAGTGATTTTTTCCAAGGAAGTGCAATTCATAAACGCTTCTATGAGAATAGCCACAACTGCATCGGGGATGATAACTTCCTTGATGTTAGTACAATTTTTGAAGGCTTGCATACCAATTTCCTTAACAGGCAAACCTGACGGTGCTACATCGGGAATAATGATAACCGTATCCATGCAGCTGCCTATTCCGATAACCGCTGCATAGCCGTCATGGTTTTCGAATTTCAAGCCCTCGGAGACTTTCTTTCCTTTGCAAAAATCACAATATCCGTCAATATAGTTGTGCGGTTCCTTGAGAGTCTCAACTTGTTTGACGAAAAACTTATTACACACAGAACAGTGGCTACCCTCCGTCAAGCCTGTGTCCTTACAAGTCGCGGCAACTGCCGCGTCGGTGACGGGCGTGTGGTCTTCGGTCTTAGGTGCAACCGTCTGTGCCACGAGCACCTTGTTACATACAGAACAGTGGCTACCCTCCGTCAAGCCGGTGTCCTTACAAGTCGCGGCAACTGCCGCGTCGGTGACGGGCGTGTGGTCTTCGGTCTTAGGTGCAACCGTCTGTGCCACGAGCACCTTGTTACATACAGAACAGTGGCTACCCTCCGTCAAGCCGG
>SVSV01000085.1 GCA_015064125.1 Oscillospiraceae bacterium | reverse complement strand
AACGGGTGGCGAAGAGGAACCTTTCAAAAAATACTTTCCACCTCTATTCGTTGTTTGTTATTTCCTCATCGGTTAACCTCTACCGAACCACCCGTCAAACGGGTGGTTTTCGGGTTTCAAAAAGAAAACACACGCAGGGCGTGTGTTTTCTTTTACCGTATCAAGCCCATCGGCAAAAAGAACAAGTAGTGCTAGGTACACCGCAAAAAGCAAGGCGCGGGCGTAGTAACCTACGTCAAGCCGCTTTTGAGGAGCAACGCCACACAACAATATTTTGCCAATCGACAAAAAATCAAAGCCCTGCAATGGCGCCCTATCTCGCTTTGCGAGATGGGAAGAACCCTTTGGGTTCTTCCACCGCAAAAAGCAAGGCGCAGGCGTAGTAACCTACGTCAAGCCACTTTTGAGGAGCAACGCCACAAGGCAAAAATTTATCCCATCGGCAAAAAGAACAAGTAGTGATAGGCGCACCGCAAAAAGCAAGGCGCAGGCGTAGTGACCTACGTCAAGCCGCTTTTGAGGAGCAACGACGCAATACGCAGTTATTTTTGTCGATCAGATGGTGTTGGAGGAGCCCAGCACGTTCTTGATCTTATGCTGAACCATCTTCTTCACCTCGGCACGGGCAACAGTGAGATAACCGCGGGGGTCAAACACACCGGGCTCGTTTGCAAAGACGCGGCGAATGCCTGCGGTCATAGCAAGACGGATGTCGGAGTCGATATTGATCTTACAAACGGCCATGCCTGCTGCCTGGCGAAGCTGCTCCTCGGGGATACCGACGGCATCGGGAAGCTTGCCACCGAGATCATTGATCTCCTTCACGTAATCCTGGGGCACGGAGGAAGCGCCGTGCAGCACGATCGGGAAGCCGGGCAGACGCTTTTCGATCTCAGCGAGGATATCAAAGCGCAGGGGCGGGGGCACGAGAATGCCCTTTTCGTTACGGGTGCACTGCTTTGCAGTGAACTTGTATGCACCGTGAGAGGTGCCGATAGAAATGGCAAGAGAGTCAACGCCGGTACGGGTGACAAACTCCTCGACCTCCTCGGGGCGGGTATAGGAGGAATGCTCAGCCACAACGTCATCCTCAACGCCTGCCAGCACGCCCAGCTCGCCCTCAACCACAACGCCGTGCGCGTGTGCATACTCCACGACCTTCTTGGTCAGCGCAATGTTATCCTCAAAGGAGTGGTGCGAGCCGTCGATCATCACAGAGGTGAAGCCGCCGTCGATGCAGGATTTGCAGATCTCAAAATCTGCGCCGTGGTCAAGGTGCAGGGCGAGGTCAACGCCGCTATCCTCGATCGCAGCCTTAGCAAGTGCCAGCAGATATGCGTGCTTTGCGTACTTACGCGCACCTGCGGAAACCTGCAGGATAACAGGGGATCTCTCCTCTGCTGCTGCCTCGGTAATTGCCTGAATGATTTCCATGTTGTTGATGTTAAAGGCGCCGATAGCATATTTGCCCTCATAGGCCTTTTTAAACATCTCTTTGGTGGTAACAAGAGCCATTTTCTTATCTCCTTTTAAATAGAATTGTTTTCCACCCTTTATTTTACCTAAAACCTACCAAAAAATCAAGGCTTTTCAACAAAAAACCGAAATTTATCCCCAAAATATATAAAAGACGTCTTTTGGCTTTTCTCAGACCGACGCCTCGCCGCCACCCTCAAAATTGCCGTCAGCACGCCCCCGCCCCGTAACGCTCACCTGAGATGCCTGCACAGCGCCTGCACTCCCCGTGGTGCCTATTGGGGAAAGGGGGGCAGTGCCCGCCTGCCCGATCGCCGCGCCGTCCACCCCGGCCACAGCCGCAGGCGGCGCAAAAGATGGTGTAACGGTATGAGAAAACGGTTTTGCCCCGTGAGGCAAAAGCCCAAGGCTCACGGCAATGGCCGTGTCTATTTCCCCCATAGTCCCCTCATCAAGATGCCCCATTTTTTCCTTAAGCCTGCGCTTATCAAGCGTGCGCAGCTGCTCGAGCAGGACTACCGAATCCCGCGCAAGACCCGCACGCTGTGCGTAGAGCTCTATGTGTGTGGGGAGCTTGGTCTTGCCCATACGTGAGGTGATCGCCGCCGCGATCACAGTAGGACTGTGTTTGTTTCCCATATCGTTTTGTATAATGAGCACGGGACGCACGCCACCCTGCTCCGAGCCCACCACAGGGCTCAAATCCGCATAATAAATATCACCGCGCTTAATGCCTATCATCTCTCGCCTCCACCGGTTTTGCTCTTATTTTTTGCCTCAAAGGGCGGCTTTAATCATACAAGCACAGTTTTCGTGCTGTTTTACTATCAGTTTATGCGAGGCTTGTCAAAAAATCGCACAATTTGTTTTTTGGAATACCGCTTGTATTTCGCGCACGCGTATGCTATAATTATTTAGTTAGAGTACGTTACACCCCGGAGGGATAGATGGAAACCGTAACAAAGCAGGAAAAAAGCAGGGATCTGCCCTTTATCAGCGAGCAGGAGGCCGCACGCCGCCATTTGCTGAGTGCGGACATGCTGCAAAAATTACATCTGATGCCCACCACCGCACCCGTGGCGCGGTGCAATGCCAAAAGCGGCGAGATCCTGTATTACAATCCCGAAAGGGTCAAGGAAGCACCTGCCGCGCATTGGTATGGTAAAAAGGAAAAGCCGAAGGCGCCCGCGAAAAGGCCGCCCTCGGGCGAGGTGCGCCGTATGAGTGCGCGCTACGCAGCAACGTGCGGATTTTATTCGGCCGCGGCCCTCGCACGCATGTATTATGAGCCAACGGAGGGGCCCGTTGCCTTTTACATGACAAAAAGCGGCACACGGGTAGATCTGTTTGACCGTGCGACCTGCCGTCGCCTGCCCCTACCCTGCACCAAATGCGGCACGGGCGTGCGCTATCGCGCGAAATTGTGTGAGGCCTGCTATCGTGCGGAAATGGATGCCCGCCGCCGCGAGGGAGATCTTTACCGCAGCGCAAAATACGGCGCCTCCCGCGAAGCAACACTGTTTTTCGATCTTGAAATGACGGGTGTCTACAGCCACGACGAGGTGCTGTCAGTCACGGTAATGAATGCTGCGGGCGAGCTGCTTTTTCATTCACTCACGCGCCCCGAGCGAAAAAAGCGTTGGCGCCGCACAGAGGAGATCCACGGCATCACCCCCGATATGGTAAAGGAATCCCCGACGCTGTACGAGATCGCACCTGAGCTGCGTACCATTTTAAACAGTGCGAAGCGCCTTATCGCCTTTGGCACCTCGACGGACCTGATGCATCTGCAGCGTCTTTACGGCACAAGAGAGGAAAAACGGGCCCTGCGCGAAAAGGCACTCGACTGTGCGGCCGAATTTGCGCGCTACGCGCACGAGCATGAGCTTGGGCTTACACACCTATCGCTCAGCGATGCAATGACCCACTTCGGGCTTAGCTGGGAGGGCACTGCACACAGCTCTCTGGCCGACACCGATGCCTGCCGACGCGTGTTCGAGCAGCTATTTCCCCACTACTACGAAAGCGAGTGATATAAATGGATCTGTTTTTTGGATTTGAAAAGCCCGTGTTAAACGAGGCGGGGCTTTCGCTTCTGGCGACCCTGTACGACGACATATTGGTCAGTATGTACGAGGCGCTGCTGAGCGAGGAAGGCATCGCCTACCTGAAAAAGGACCGCAGCGGCGGAGGCGCCATGCGCATCCTAATGGGCAATAATTCGCAGGGCACCGATATTTACGTCGCCGAGGGCGATCTTGCCCGTGCGCGCGAGCTGTTTGCGCTAAGCGACACGGAAGCCGACCCGACCGATACACAGAGCGAGGACGAGCAATGAAGGAAATTTTACTTTGCAAATACGGTGAGATCGTATTGAAGGGCGCCAATCGCCGCTATTTTGAGGATATGCTTGCCAAGGAGCTGCGTTACCGCGCCGCCTCGTTTGGCCATTTTTCGGTACGCTATGCGCAGAGCACCGTATTTATTGAGCCGCAGGACGAGCTTTGCGATCTTGACGGCATGTTTGAGGCAGCAAGGCGCCTGTTTGGCATTGCGGGCGTGGTACGTGCCGCCGTTGCCGAAAAAAATATGGAAAGCATCCTTGCCACAGCACGGGCCTATTTACCGCCGTTCCTGGCAGGCAAAAGGACCTTCAAGGTCGAGGCCAAGCGCTCGGACAAGGCCTTTCCCCTCTCCTCCCCTGAAATATCTGCCGTAACGGGGGGCGAAATTCTTTCAACGATGCCCCATCTGCGCGTTGACGTGCATCACCCCGACGTT
>SVSV01000084.1 GCA_015064125.1 Oscillospiraceae bacterium | reverse complement strand
ATCCTGTTTTTTTCATGACGTTCTCCTTTATTTTACACCAAGGCCCAGGGCCTGTACCACGGCGCTCTGGCGCCGACGCATATCGATCTCGTCCTCCTCGCCTGTTTCGTGGTCGTAGCCGAGCAGATGCAGGGTGGAATGCACCGTCAGGAACGCACACTCACGGCGAAAGCCATGCCCGTATTCCTCTGCCTGCTGTGCGCATTTTTCAAGCGACAGCACGATATCGCCGAGCATCATCGCGCCCGCAGGGCTCTGCTCAAAAAGTGGAAAGGAAAGCACGTCGGTGGGGGCATCGATACCGCGGTGCTGCAAATTGATCTGCCTGATATACTCGTTGTCGGCAAAGGTCACGGAGACCTCGGCAGGCTTGTCGATCCCCTCCGCCCGCAGCGTTGCCTGCACGGCGCGGCGCACCAGCAGCTTCAGGTTATAAGTAATGCGCATCTGTGATTGCGCGTTTTCAAAATAGATCCTTAATTTTTTCATTTTTCCCTGCTTGTCCTTCCCCCATGCGGTGCATTTCCCGCGCGCTCACGCGGCTTTGCCTGCTCGCGCTCGTAGCGCTCGTATGCCAGAATGATCTTCTGCACCAGCTTGTGGCGCACCACGTCACGGTCGGTAAAATAATGAATTTTGATATCGGAGATGCCCGATAGGATGCGCACCGCCTCGGCAAGGCCGCTTTTCGTGCCCGAGGGCAGGTCAGTCTGCGTCAGGTCCCCCGTCACCACGGCCTTGGAATGAAAGCCAAGACGTGTTAAAAACATCTTCATCTGCTCAGGGGTGCAGTTTTGCGCCTCGTCAAGGATGATAAAGCTGTCGTCAAGCGTGCGGCCGCGCATGTAAGCAAGCGGCGCGATCTCGATGACCTGCTTTTCAAGGAGTCTTGCATAGTTCTCCGCCCCCATCATCTCGTAAAGAGCATCGTATAACGGGCGCAGATACGGGTCGATCTTGCTTTGAAGATCACCCGGCAAAAAGCCCAGCTTTTCCCCCGCTTCGATCGCAGGACGCGTAAGAATGATGCGGCTGACCTCCTTGGCGCGCAGGGCCTTTACGGCCATAGCCACCGCGAGAAAGGTCTTGCCCGTGCCGGCAGGACCGACACCCAGCACCACGGTATTTTGGGCGATCGCATCCAGATATTGCTTTTGCCCCACGGTCTTGGCCTTGATGGGCTTACCGCGGCTCGAAAGGCAGACCACGCTGTCGTCAAGCACCTGAAGCGAGGAGCCGTCACCGCCCTGTACCATGCCGATGACATAGCTGACGCGCTGCTCGGGGATCTCACCGCCCGCAGCCTCATCGCGCAGGCGCAAAAGCACCTCGGCGGCAAGGCGCACGGCCTCCGCCGCCTCACCCGTCACGGTAATGGCGTCACCGTCAGCCCCTGCGCGGTTACTGATATCCACGCCAAAGGCCGCCTCGATCTCCTTGGCGTATGCATCGCATATACCAAAGATACGGGCGGTGATCTCACTGCTTGCGGTATAGATGATCTCTTTACTCATAGTCCCTCCTTGGGGGGTTAACTTACCGAAAATTCAACGACCTCGGCGATATCGCACTCAATGACGGCCAGCGCCGAAAGACGAACGCCGTCCTCCTCCACCGCGACGGTCACGGTATGTGACAAAAGCGCCCCGTTGCCCGTCACCGCTGTCAGCTCCGCGGCAAGGGCGGCCCTTGCCTCAGCCAGCGTCTCGGGGACTGTTCGCCGCACGCGCTGACTCGAAACCTCCTCCAGGCGCACGAGGGAAAAGCCAAACGGCAGCACGCGCTCACCCACGGTAAAGCTCCTGTTGCTTTTTATTATATCACAACTCTTAGATATATTTCCAGTGTTTTTGAAAACTTTTCGCTCCGTACCGAAAAAATTTATGTAGATCTCATGTCCCACTCTGCCCGTTTTATATTTTTCCTCGACAGAAAAGGGCACGAACACCTCGATCTGCCGCTCGGTCCTGGCCAGGATCTGCCCCGCCGCACGCGAAAGGCGTATGCCGTTGTTATCAGTATCCATCACGCCCGATACCAGGATCTGCCCTGCGCGCACAGCCTCCCCCTCACTCACCAGGCACTCCCCCTCAAAGACAAGGGGCATGGTGATGATGGCGTCGCATTTGGCCACGATATTGGCAGGTGCATTTGATTTTTGCGGCGGCTCGGGGTCGCGCACGCGCACCTGGACTGCGGCAACAGTGCCCGTCAGGTTCACGCTGACAAAGGCAAAGCGCCCGTCGCTTTGCCGCACGGAAAGCGCAATGGCGTCCGTATCAAGATAAGGCAAAAAGGCACCGCGTGAGAGTCCCGCCGCGGCCAGCGCCACCTCGGCCTCGCCAAGTGGCATCTCTCCCTCTATTTTGATCTCGACGTCCCACAGAAAAAGCCGCCCTGCGATCAGCAGCAGCACCGCCAGCAGCAGCCCTGCACCAAGGGCGGGGGCACGCCTCACCAGACGGCAAAGAAAAGGCAGCCCACCCTCGCCGCAAACGCGTGCCGTGATGGCGCCCCCAGCCATTTTCTTTTTTAATTGCCGCGCACAAGGTGTTGAAAATCGGCAAACGATCAACCCCTGCTCCTCATCGTTTTGCACACGCCTCGGTGTACAATCAAGCGCAAGGCAAATATTAAAAAAGGCCGCCGCGTCGGCGGCCCTGACTGCAATATCGGTATAGCCCACAAAAAACAAATAAGGCATCGTATCACTCCCCAAGCTCCATTTTTTGAATATGACCGCCAAGCGTCACGCTGCCACCGCCAAAGGCGCTGCAAAACAGCCCCTCACCGTAAACGCTCAGACTTGTATGCGGCAACGCCAGCGTAATGCACTCAGGGCCATACGTAAGTATTTTTTTACACCCGCGTACCAAAAGCTCCTCCCTGCCCGAAAGCACCAGGCCAAAGCCCCCGGGCAGCACCTCCCGCGGCAGCTGGAGCATGGCCGACAGGCGTGAAAGAAGCCCCCTTTTCCTTGGCATATTTTCTCCTCCCTTACCATAGCATAATATGATCTTGCTCACGCTACTATATGCTTTTCAAAGGGGGGTTAGACCTTGCAAACAAAAAGCCGATGGCGCACAGCGGCGCTTGCCTTGTTTTTGATCTTTTTGCTTCTTTTGACACTAAAAAACGCTGAATACGCCGCAAACGGTATTAAAAAAGGCCTTGTTTTGTTCGGCACCATGCTTCTTCCCTCCCTGTTGCCCTTTTTGGTGCTCTCGGAGCTGTTTTTAAGCTCGGGCAGCGGCGTGTGGCTTGGCAGGGTGCTGGCAAGACCCATAAGAAGCTTATTCGGACTTACCGAGCAAGGGGCATCTGCCCTGCTGCTTGGCTGGCTGTGCGGCGTGCCTGTCGGCGCGGTATATGCTATGAATCTCCTGCATCGGGGCGCGATAGACGGGAAGGAGCTGGGGCGCCTGCTGCTTTTGGCGAATACACCAAGCACGGGCTTTTTGGTGGGGGCCGTCGGCGTTGCGCTGTTTGGCAGCCGCGAGGTGGGGCTGGTGCTGCTGCTCGCCACCCTCACTGCCACGGTGATAACCGGGGTGATCATTAAGATCACAAAAGGAGATATCATCCCTGTTTGCGGTATTTGGGGCGCTAACGGGGAGGGAAAAAGCACTTTTTCCTCTGCACTGACCAAGGCTGTGAAAAGCAGCGCCGCCACTCTCCTCACCGTCTGTGGCTTCGTGCTGTTCTTTGCCGCTGTCAGCGAGTGTATCCGCGCAGCCGCGGCTGCGCTTTCCCTGCCCCCGCTCGCCGCTACACTGCTGACAGGCTTGCTCGAGCTGAGCGCAGGAGTCAGCGCCGCTACCGCCGCGCATACACCGGGCACAGCGCTTGTGCTTTGCGCACTGTTTGCGGGCTTTTCGGGGCTTTCCATCATCCTGCAGGTCTTTGCCGTCACAGACGGGTGCGGCATCGGGCTTTTGCCCTACCTCGCCGTCAAAGCCCTGCAAGGACTGCTGTCAGCGGGGATCATGCTTGCGTATCTTTTTTTCAGGCGCCCCTCGCTCACCTGCACAGAATTGGGCTCTCTTGAGCTTGGCGCCGCACTTTATCGCATCCCGCTCTTCACGTGGCAGACGCTGCTTGCGGTGCTTTTTGCACTTTTGCTCTTACCTCCGCTTTGTCGTTATCGGACAGTGCACTTTTACAAAATAAAATAAAAATCCCCCCGCATAGCGGGGGGTATTTCAGTTTCGGGCATAGCCCTCATATTACTGGCGGCGCACAAGTGCGCTGTGAATTGGCCTGCCAGCCGCGC
>SVSV01000083.1 GCA_015064125.1 Oscillospiraceae bacterium | reverse complement strand
TTTCCCACTTCCCTTGTCCACTTTGTTCCTTTTTTCTTGAATCCAAGCGGTTTAAGAGCACGAGCAAAATGAGCGAGAAATTCTTTTTGTCTTTCTTTTTTTTCAGCAAGAATCTCTTCCTTGGTGTGATTTTTGTATTGCTCATAAAAATCTGAAATACTTGTTCTTGCGTTGGCTTCACTCTCTTCATCCCAAACACAAAGTATATTTCGAACTTGGCAATGATCTATATCAGCGCCATGATTTACAAACCATTCTTCGTCGCCCGCCATGTATGCAGTAGAGGCAAAGCCATACAATATGGTAATGCAGCGTTCTTCATCATCTTCAAAATTAACAACAAAGGCTGTTTGCTCTGTGGCTTGACGGAAGAAATGACCATCTTTTTGTTTAGCTTCTGAAAACCCCTTTGAAAACAGTATTTTTCTGTATTTCATGTAGCGTTCGCTTTTTTGCGGATGAGTCATTTTTCTTCCCTCACTTTTGTCTTTTCATATACTCGCATTCCTATTATAGCACAAAAACCGCAGAAAATCAATCTGCGGTTTCTGTTTTTTGTCGGTAGGTAATGTACTCTCAAAACTGTCCTTAAGAGTACGTCCCATTTCGGCTGTTCCTTTTTTGTTGCCTTCATTTTTTAAGCAGCGTCCTTTTGTGCTTTTTTGTCCTTTAACTGAATAAAAATGCCAAGGACGATCACGGCAAGACCAATGAGGGACCAGGGTGTGATCGGCTCTTTCAGGATGAAAAACGTCCATACAAGAGAAAGGAAGGGCGTGATGTAGGCAAGGTTTGAGATCCTTGCCGTGTCGCCCGATTTCAGTGCCAGTGCCCAGGTGAGGGTGGCAACAGCCATTACAAAAATGCCGTTCCATGCAAAGCCTAAGAGGTGCGGCACGCCAATGGCAGTCCAGTCGCCCGTCAGGGCGTTGAAAAGCAGGGAGAGTAAAAACGATACAAAGAACGCGAGCATCAGGGAAACCTGCTCGTTATAGTGCCATTTCTGATTGAGGGCTGTGAACGCACCGTAGGAAACGGCGGCGAGCATACAAAGCAGCGCGCCAAGCAGGGTGCCCACGTTAAAGCTCAGCAGGTCGCCGCCTGCCACGGTCAGCACACCGAGGAAGGAGAGTGCAAAGGCAATGCCCTTGCGTGCGGTCAGCTTTTCCTTTAAAATGATGCATGCGAAAAGCACGCTCATGATCGGCCACAGGTAGTTGATGATAAAGGCCTGTGAGGCAGACATTCTTGCCGTGCCGAGGTACAAAAAGATATAATAAATAAAGGTGCCGGGCAGGCAGATAAAGAGCGTGAGAAGATAGTCCTTGATGCGGTAGCCCTTTAAGAGCTTGATATTGCCGTTTATCACGTTGACAACAAGCAGGGCAAGCGCGGCAAACAGTGCGCTCCACATCAGCACCTGATAGCTGCTCATGGTGCCCAGTAAAAGCTTTGAAACAGTGGCAAGGGTAGACCAGATGAAAATGGCCACACCTGCATATACATAGGTTTTTTTCATAATTACCTCAAAAAAATAGTAGTTGTTAGGTCGGCGGCTACAGCACCCCTGCAAGGCGCAGTAAAAACGATGCGATAAAGATAGAAAGGGCGGAAAGCAGGGTGGTGAACACCACAAACTGTCCTGCTAAGGGCGTGTTGCCCCCCATTTCCTGGGTCATCGGCACACTGGAAACCGCCACGGGGGTGGCAAAGAGCGATACGAACGTCGCAAAATGCGCGCCGCTGAAGTGGTTGCGGAAAAACAAAAACGCCACACCGATGCCAAATAGGGGAGCGACCACGACACGCGCCATTGTTCCGAATACGATCTCACGCCGCATTTCTCTGGCGGTTGAAAACTCAAACTGCATGCCAAGCACCAGGAGTGCCAAGGGTGTGGCCACTGAGGAAAGGTAGGAAAGCACGTCGTAAACGGGCCCCACGTCCGTGAGGCGCCACGTGATATCGCCGCGCACGAGTAAGGCGCGCACAGCAAGTGCGACGATGCCTGCCGCAATGCTTATAATGAGGGGGTTTTTAAGAATGTCAAGAAGGATGCTTTTGGCACTCGGCCGCTTGGTGCCGCCCGAAAAGAGCGACAGACTTACCACCGCCAGGACGTTAAACAGCGGAATGACGGCGGCGGACAGCAGACTTGCGATCATCATGCCCTCAGTGCCAAACAGCGCCCCCGCGAGGGGGATACCCACCAGCGCAAAGTTAGAGCGGAAGGTGGCCTGCAGCGTGGGGCCGCGGCGGTCGTTGTGCTTGGTGAAGAAATACACCGCAGGAATACCCAGCAAAAATATCAGGAGCGTGGCGGCCAAGGCGTATAGGATATAGCCGATCTCAATGCTGCCGATATCGGGGATGCGATAGACGTTTAAAAACAGGCTCGCGGGCAAAAACAGGCGGAACACCAGCTTATTGGCAATTTGGCAAAAGCTACCGTTCACCATGCCGATACGCTTGATAACGTATCCTATCACCACAAGGGCAATGATGGGTGCGATCGCCTCGGCGGCAAATTGCAGGGCGGTTAGCATAGGATGCTCTCCTTTCTACGCGGTAAACCGCCCCGACGGTGTCGGGGCGGTTTTGGCTTTTACAGCTTTTTGATATCCTCCTCGGATACCATGTGGAAGCCTGCCTCCTCCAAAACGGCGGTGGCGGCAGCGTTGTCGGCCACGCGCAGCACCACGTACGCATGGCGTTGGGTGCGCGCGAGGAAGGCGTAGAGGTATTCTACGTTGATGCCCGATACGTTCAGGGCGTGCAGGGCGGCGGAAAGCTTGCCGGGTGCATCTGAGATCTTCACGGCAATGACGTCGGTGGCCTGCACGAGGTGGCCGCGCGTGTGAAGGATGCGCAGGGCCTCGTCGGTTTCGTTGACGATGACGCGCAGAATGCCGAAATCCTGCGTGTCGGCGATCGAAAGCGCGCGCATATCAATGTGGTTGGCGGCAAACAGGTCGGTGATCTCAACAAGAGCCCCTTGGCGGTTTTCAACGAATACGGTCAGTTGCTTGATGGCCATAGTATGATCTCCTTTCTTAATCGTGCAGCTTGCGCTTGTCAACCACGCGCACGGCCTTGCCCTCGCTGCGTGCGATGGTCTTGGGGGCCACTAAGTGAATGACGGCGCCGATGCCGAGCATCGTGCGCATAGCGGCGGCCAGCGATTTTTCGCGTGCCGTAATGGCGGAAACGGTATCACTGAACTGCTCGGGCGAGAGCTCCACGTAAACGTCAAGCGTGTCGTTGTTCTTGGCACGGTCGACCACGATCTGGTAGTTGGGGGCGTAGCCCTCGTTGAGGAGCACGGTCTCGATCTGGCTGGGGAAGACGTTGACGCCGCGGATGATCATCATATCGTCGCTGCGGCCCATGGGCTTGGACATACGCACGTGTGTGCGCCCGCAGGCGCAGGGGGTGCGGTCGAGCACGCAGATGTCGCGCGTGCGATAACGGAGCAGGGGGAAGGCTTCCTTGTCAAGCGAGGTGAAGACCAGCTCACCGCGGCTGCCGTCGGGCAGGACCTCACCCGTTTCGGGGTCAATGATCTCGGCGAGGAAGTGGTCCTCATTGATGTGCATGCCCTTTTGGGCGGTGCACTCAAAGGCAACACCGGGGCCCGAGGTCTCGGTAAGACCGTAAATGTCATAGGCCTTGATGCCAAGCGACTTTTCGATATCGCGGCGCATCTCCTCGGTCCAGGGCTCGGCACCGAAGATGCCTGCCTTCAGACAGTTGTCCGAGGGGCTATAGCCCATTTCCTTGAGGGCCTCACCGATATAGGCGGCGTAGGAGGGCGTGCAGCAAAGAATGGTGGACTTCAGGTCCATCATAAACTGGATCTGGCGCTCGGTATTGCCGCTCGACATGGGGAGCGTAAGGCACCCCACCTTGTGAGAGCCACCGTTAAGCCCGGGGCCGCCCGTGAACAGGCCGTAGCCGTAGCACACCTGCACCACGTCCTCCTTGGTGCCGCCCACTGCCATAATGGCACGGGCACAGCAATCCTCCCACAGATCAACGTCGTGCTGGGTGTAGTAGGCGATCACGCGCTTGCCCGTGGTGCCCGACGTCGACTGAATACGTACGCACTCGGATAAGGGCTTGGCGAGCATACCGTAGGGGTAGGTATCGCGCAGGTCGCTCTTGGTGACAAAGGGGAGCTTATGCAGGTCCTCGATGCCCTTGATGTCGTCGGGGGTGACACCCTTCTCCTCCATCTTTTTGCGGTAGGGGGGGCAGCTTTCCCATACGTGCTTTACCTGCTTTACCAGCTTTTCGGATTGCAGCGCGCGCAGGGCCTCGGGGGAAAGCTGCCCCC
>SVSV01000007.1 GCA_015064125.1 Oscillospiraceae bacterium | reverse complement strand
AAAGTGATAAAGAAAGCGACCAGTTAGCAATGTTCGACCCACGGGACCCATTTATGGGTAGTAAGTAACAAATGCATGGCTGGCAGGCCAATAGAAAGCGCACTTGTGCGCCGCCAGTAATATTAGGGCTATGCCCGAAAATGAAATACCCCCCGCTACGCGGGGGGATATTTATTTACAATAATGATCCACCCGTCAAACGGGTGGTTTTCGGGTTTCAAAAAGCACCCTTCGCTGCGCGAAGGGTGCTTTTACTTAAAATTACATAAACAGAGGAGCAAATACGACTGCCACAATGCTCATCAGCTTGATCAGAATGTTAAGAGAGGGGCCTGCGGTATCCTTCAGGGGGTCGCCAACGGTATCACCGATGACGCATGCCTTATGGGCCTCACTGCCCTTGCCGCCGTGGTGACCCTCCTCCACGTATTTCTTGGCGTTATCCCAGGCACCGCCCGAGTTTGCCATGCTGATGGCCAACAAAATGCCTGTGAGCGTAGCGCCCACCAGAAGGCCTGCCAATGCCTCCTTACCAAGCAGGAGCCCAACGGCAATGGGGGCGGCGATGGCGATCACACCGGGCAGGATCATCTCACGAATGGCAGCCTTAGTGCTGATATCCACGCACTTGGCATAATCGGGCTGCTCAGTGCCTGCCATAATGCCGGGCTTATTTCTAAACTGACCGCGCACCTCCTCGATCATATCGTTTGCCGCGCGCGACACCGAATTGATGGTGAGTGCTGAGAACAAAAACGACAGCATGCCGCCGATAAGCAGACCGCCCATAACGTAAGGGCTGGTAAGAGAGATCAAGCCGTTGATGCCGACAGCAGAGGTATAAGAGGCGATCAGCGCCAGGGCCGTGAGGGCAGCAGAGCCGATCGAAAAGCCCTTGCCGATGGCCGCGGTGGTGTTACCAACGCTATCGAGATTATCGGTGATCTCACGCACCGACCCGTCAAGATCACTCATTTGCGCGATGCCGCCTGCGTTATCTGCGATGGGGCCGTAGGCATCTACTGAAATGACCATGCCGACCGTAGAGAGCATGCCGAGAGCGGCCAGCACCACACCCGTTTCCCCTGCTACGATATAAGAAACGATAATGGCTGCCACAATGACCAGCAGCGGCAGTGCCGTGCTGCGAAGACCCGCAGCGTAGCCTGACAAAATGTTGGTGGCGCTGCCCGTGTTGCCTGACTTGGCAATTTCCTTCACGGTCCTGTAGCCTGCCGAGGTGTAGATCTCAGTCAGCTTACCGATGACAACGCCTGCAAGAATACCGCAAAGCACACCGCCAAACACCTTCATATCCTTAAGGAAGAGCAGCAGTGCCAGCACGATATTCAGGCCCGATGCCACGTACGTGCCGATATTCAGGGCAAGCGCGGCGTTTTTGGTGCGCATCAGACGCACGATCACAATACCGATAAGAGAGGCAAACAAGCCGCCTGCAACAAGAAGCATAACGTGCGCCTGACTCACTGCCCCGGGTGTCACTGCCACAAGCAGCATGGCAGCCACGATACAGCCAACGTAGCTTTCAAACAGGTCAGCACCCATGCCCGCCACGTCACCCACGTTATCACCGACGTTATCGGCGATCACGGCAGGGTTCTTGGGGTCATCCTCAGGGA
Source organism: Oscillospiraceae bacterium (assembly GCA_015064125.1). Taxonomy (GTDB): domain Bacteria; phylum Bacillota; class Clostridia; order Oscillospirales; family CAG-272; genus Firm-07. The sequence continues at coordinate 32,239 of SVSV01000007.1, read as the reverse complement.
TACCTGCCTCCACCTTACCCACAAGGTCTGCGCCCACGTCAGCGGCCTTGGTATAAATACCGCCGCCCACACGGCAGAACAGTGCGATCGAGCTGGCACCGAGTGAGAAGCCTGTGAGGACGTTGGTGTTTTTCGTTAAAAGCGAGAGCAGTGCCACGCCAAACGCACCCAACGACACCACAAGGATGCCCATCACAGCACCGCCCGAGAATGCCACCTTAAAGGCAGCACCAAGGCCCTTTTCGGCCTCAGCAGCGGTACGGACGTTAGAAATAACGGCCGTGCGCATACCAAGATAGCCCGCAATGACCGACAGCACGGCACCCATCAGAAAGGCGGCAGCCAGATCAAAGCCAAGCCCCGGCACAAAGCCAAGCACCAGGAACATCACCAAAAGGAAGATGCCCAGCATTTCATATTGACGGTAAAGGTATGCCATTGCACCCTTCTTAATATAGGAAGAAATTTGATTCATGCGGGCGTTGGTGACGTTGATCTTTTTGATACCCAGAATGAGCAGCACCGCCAGCAAAACACCCAGGGCACACAGCCCGAGCACGCCATAGTTGGCGTTTTTGATCAGAAAATCCAGCATTTTAACCTCTCTTTCACGCATTTTTACGACAGTGAGATTGTTTATTTTTTAACACACTCCATTATACCGCATAGAGCAAAATATGTCAACACATTTTTGCAATTTTAGCAACTTTTGCAAGTTTTTTCAGAAAAAATTTCAAAATTCCCCCCAAAAAACCAAAATAACGCGATCATAGCAGCAAATTCGCGAGCAATATTTAAAGAAATAAGGTGAGCATTTTATAAAAATACCCTTTTTTAAGAACAAACGGAAAAAGCAGGCAACAACGGAAGCAGGCGTGCAGGAAAAAGCAAGAAAACTTGCAAATTGCCTGCCGCCTTTTTGCTGTGCGCCACAAACCAAGCTTTTGTCGCTCATAGCTGCCACAGGCAGCACAAGCAAGAAAGCCAAGGCAAGCAGCCTTGGCTTTCTTGGTTATTTCTCATCGCACGGCAGAAAAATCTTCTCGCCTGCGATAATTTTCATGCTATCAACTGCGCTCGGACGCCTTCACAGTCCGACCTCGGTCAAAAAGGCACGCGTATCACTCAGCTCCCCCTTGCCCGCACGCACAGTCCTTTTCAGCAAACGCCGCGCGCTCCTGCTGAAAAGCAGCGAGAACCACCGCCGCACCTCATAAAACGGGGTGAGCCAGCGGTGCCGTTGCAAAATGGGGTACATGTATTTGATCCCGTCGTAGGACAGGAAGATGCGCGAAAAAAGAAATCTCAGCTTGCTCTTGCCCGAGGTAGCCTGACGCATTTTGACACTGCCCTCACGTGTGCCATACGTGCCGCCCGACAAAATAAATTGCTCGACCTCGTGGCAAAGGGGTGTTTGCTCACCCGCGGCAAACCAGTGGGCGGCAACAGCGCGCACGGTTTCAGCAAAGCGCATCAGCCCTCCCTCTACAAGAAGCGCATCGCGCTTTTCGCGCAATGCACTCCCCTGCTGCTCTAACAAATACAGATCAAGGAAGGGGCGCACGCCGCATCCCCCATGTACAAAATGCTTGGCCATATGGGCAATATGATAAAAATACAGCATCTCATCGGCAAGCACGTGGCGGTAAGCGCCCTCAAGCGCGGGGGACGCATACTCCCACACACGCGAAAGCAGTGCATTCATGGGCGTGCCGTCTGCCGTGTTCAACGCAAAATGCAGCTCAACGTGCACGCCACCCGGGGCATGCAGGGATAAGTCGTAGGGGCCGCGCTTTCCCTCGGTATAGTCAAGCACCCCGATCAGATGCGTCTTGGCTGCCTCAAGATCCCTCTCGTGCACCAGCACGTCAATATCACAGCTGGCGCGAAGCCACGGCTCGGGATAAAGAGCACGCAAAACCGCACCCTTTAAGGGGATAAAGGGGATCCTTGCCGCCTCCAGCGCCTGCGTCAGGCTTGAAAGCTCGGCACAAAGCTGCTCGGTACGAAAAATAGCAGTCATATACTGACGGTGGAGCGATGCGGTCATATCTCCCTGCAACGGCTTACCTTGCAGGGCGGCAGCCAGCAAATGGGTCATATCCTGTCGCTTGGCAAGCTGATAAAGCGCTTGCATTTCCTCCTCGGTGGCAGGTGGCTCTATCGTCTTGCCTGCCATGGCCGCCTGTATCGCGCCAAACAGCAGCTGCTCGGTCGACATGTCACTCACTCCTTTCCTAATTACTGTTATAGATCCTTATACACCGAAAAAGCGCTCCTCGATCATCAGACACCAGCAATGGTAGATCGGCAGATGAAGCTCCTGCACCATATAGGTCTCGCGCTCAGGCACGCGCACGCAGGCATCGGCCAGCCTTGAAAGCGCGCTCTCGACCTCGCCCGTCAGCCCCACCACCTGCATGCCTCTGGCCTTGGCGACGGTGGCCGCATACAGCACGTTTTTGCTGTTGCCCGAAGTGGAGATCCCAAGCAGCACGTCACCCTCGTTACCATAGCCATTTACCTGCTGGGCAAAGGCCAGCTGCGGCTCACAGTCGTTACAAAATGCGGTGGAGAGGGCAAAATGGCCGTCAAGCGCGATCGCGGGCAACGCACCCTGCAGGCTTTTGGCAAGCACGGCACCCATCCCGTCATCGACTGCCCTGAGGGCCGCCGCATAGTCGGCAGATACAGGGCGAGGATTGCAAAAGCCCTTCATCAGCTCACCCACAATATGCTCGGCATCGGCGGCAGAGCCGCCGTTGCCCGCGATCAGCAGCTTGCCGCCACGGCGGTAGCATGCCTCAATGATCTCATACCCTTTTTGGATCTCATCGCGTGCCCCCGCAAGACGCGGATAACGCGAGAGCAAGAGGTCGATATGCTTTTGCAGTTTTTCATCTAAAGCCTTCATGAAGTAGCTCCTTCAAGATCAAATTTGACAAAATGCAGCAGATCGGGGGCGGTGATATCCTGCTGATATGCCCCCTGCCCCAGCAGCACCGCGGTGCAGCCTGCGGCCTTGCCTGCCAGGATATCGGCTTCACTGTCGCCCACCATAAACGAGGCCGACAGATCAATATTGAAATCGCGTGCGGCGCGCTGCAGGAGCCCCGGCTTTGGCTTGCGGCAATCGCACTCGATCTTCAGGGCCGCCACCTCGCCCTCAAACCCCCTATGGGGGTGGTGAGGACAGTAATAGACCGCATCGAGATATGCGCCCTCGGCCCCCAGCAGCGTTTCCATCTTGCGGTGGATCTCATCAAGCTCGCCGACGCTGACCTCGCCGCGTGCGATCACGGGCTGGTTGGTGACCACGATCGCGAGATACCCTGCCGCATTGATGCGGCGCACGGCCTCACTGACGCCGTCAAGCAAAGAAAACTCGTCAATATCACGCAAAAAGCCCACGTAGCGATTGAGTGTTCCGTCGCGGTCAAGAAAGACCGCGCGCTGGGGCGTTTGGAGATTTTTTTGCCGCACCGTGCCGCGCTCAAAATCAGCACACACCGCGGCATAGCGCTCGGGCGTGCCCATATCCTTCACGTATTCGGGGCTTTGGTAGGCAAACATCTGCCCCGTGCCCGACAGGGGCTTTAAAATGCCGCGGTCAAGGTCGACCTTGCCCTGTGGCACGGGCCCGTCAAAAAGGCGGGGCGAGAGCACGTGAAGGCCTGCATTCACGCAGTTGCGGTAAAACGTGGGGCGCGGATCCTCCTTGGTGAGCCACTGTGTAACACCCCCCTCACCGTCGGTCACGATAAGGCCGCTGTCATAGGGGTGGCTGTTCGGATGCGTAAAGAGCGTGGCAAGCCCCCCTTTTTCGCGGTGATAAGCCACGAAACGGTGAAAATCCACGTCAAAAAGTGCATCGGCGTTGAGAAGCAAAAAGTCCTCTGTAAGCAGATGGCGCAGGCGGAAAAGTGCCCCTGCATTGCCAAGCGGCTCGTTTTCCACAAAATACGTAATATGCACGCCAAAGGGCTTGCCCGTGGCGGGCGAGGGGCCGCTGCCATCGCCAAAATAATCAATGATCACGTGCGCCAGATGCGACACGGTGATGATAATATCGGTAAAGCCCTGACGGGCAAGGCAGGCGATCTCATGCTCCAGCACGGGCTTGCCTGCAATCTTTATCATGGGCTTCGGGATGTCGGCGGCCACTGAGGATATGCGCGTGCCTCTGCCGCCTGCCATCAATACTGCCTTCATCATACCTCGCGCGGCGTGTAGCCCTCGGGCGTGTAATGGATCACACGCGTGCCGCCATCCTCAAATGCAAAGGGCACGTACAGGAGATCGGCAAGTGCCGCGCGCACGGCTGCCTGCTTTTCCTTTTCCACGTAAAAGAGCAAAAATCCGCCACCGCCTGCCCCCAGCAGCTTGCCGCCAACGGCACCCGCCGCCAAGGCCTTTTCATAAAGAGCATCAATGCCCTCAGTGGAGATGGCACTGCTTGTCCCGCGCTTGAGGCGCCAGGTGGTGTCAAGCAAACGGCCGAACTCACCAAGCGGCACAGCGGTATCGACCAGCACGCGCTCGGCCTCGTCAACCAGCGCATGCATTTGCTTTAGCTGTGCCACCTTTTCCGCAGCAGTGAGATTGTTTTGCTGCTGGATATGCGCCGAAAAGCGCGTAAAGCCCGTGAAGAACATCATCAGATTGTCATTTAACGCCTGCTTGCGCTCGGGCGAGAGGATCACGGGACGCACCTCGTAGCCACCGGCGGTAAAATCAATGCGGTTAAAGCCGCCAAAGGCCGCGGCGATCTGATCCTGCCAGCCACCCGCCTCGTCGCACAGCACGCGCTCAAGATAAATGGCCTCATCGGCCAGGCGCCGTTTATCGGCATACTTGCCCTTCAACGCATAAAAAGCGTTCAGCATACCGACCGCAAACGAGCTGCTGGTGCCAAGGCCTGAGCGTGCAGGCAGATCGGCCTCGTAAACGAGGCGCAGCTCGTGCATGTCGAGCATCTTCATCGCATTGCGAATGGCAGGATGCTGAATATCCTCCACGCTTGTCACACGCTCGGTCTTGGAATACGACAGCTCGGTCGTGTAGTCAAAAAAGCGCGGCAGATGACGCACCGTCACATAACAGTATTTATCAAACGTCGTGGAAAGCACGGCACCGCCGTGCTCCTTAAAATAGCTCTCCATATCTGTCCCGCCGCCAAAAAACGACATGCGGAACGGTGTTTTTGTGATGATCATAATGACCCCCCTAAAAATGCTTTATTCTTTGCCAAGACGGCTCTTGATGCTTTGGATGACCCATTGCCTGTCATTGGCGGAGAAGGAGAATATCCACATGCTCACAGCCCCAATGATGGCAATAACAAGTGCGCTGCATATAAAGCCTATCCACGTATTCGAAATAACGTTAAAGGGAATAAGGATGCTTATTGCCACCGTGACTGCCGCAGATAGCAGCACCTTGAGCATGCTGCGGTAGTAGCAGCCCTTTCTTGCGCCGATACAGTGCGCCGCGTATAGTGGCGTAAAGACAAAATACATCAAAAAGCCCAACACCGACGTTGTTCCTACCACTGCGTACAGCCCAAGTGACGTGTTTGACAGCAGTAAATACATGGATAATACATTGATAATGCCGCTCGTGATCGTCATAAAGCAAGGCACCCTGTTCTTCAAGGTCAGCGTATACGTATAAAACAGCGGCGTTGCCATTCCCTCAAACAAAAAGCCAAGAACGATGATCATGGCGATCCCATTCAGCAGCTCGACATTTTCATTGGGCGTCCAAAGCCGAAAGTAGGATAAGCCTATCGCGGCAAACCCGGCAGTAAGAACACTGGCAAAATACCCCGCTATCTTAATTTGAAGATTAAAGATGCTGACAACGTTTTCCGTCTTTTTTGAGGAATAATTCAGCAATAGCAGGGGCTGGAACGGGCGGCTGATCAGCTGTGCAACGGTTGTGAAGATCGTTGAAACGGTCCTCACGATCGACAGCTCGCCCATTGACGTTGGCGACAGCATCAGATTGGTGATCCAAAGATCCAATCCCGAATTCAACAGATTTCCAAGATTATTGATCGAATTCCATATGCCGCTGACGAACAGATCCTTTATCGACCGCAAAGAAAACCGTTTAATGTCCAGCGTCAGCTCAGGAGCATTTCTTTTTGCCAACACCAAACAGATCATTAAGGAAACGATCGCAGCGGCCAGCAATGCAATAGCCACGTAATAAACGTGTCCCTGAAAGCTGCCGAATAAAACGATCAGAACGATCGCCTCGCAGCCGTAATACACGATATTCACAACGCTTATGTGGCTGAGCTTATCCTTAACGTGTGCATATACCCCCAGCACGCTGCTTAACGAATACAGCATATAGCTGATGATCTCTATAAAAAAGAGTATCTGCACGTCAAAAAGCAGTGCTTGCGGAACGTTAAAGAACACCTCGATGTTCCACACAAAGAAAACATCAACGATCAGGGCAACAAAAACGAAGAAGACGTTGGCATAAAAGGCGGAGCTGTAATAGGTTACGGCATCGTCATACTTTTTTTCGTGAAACTTGACAGCCACAAATCTTGAAATATAGGCATTAAAGCAGGACGTTACAATAATCCCGTAGCTTGATATCGTTTTAGCAAGCGAAACAAATCCATACGCTTCGGTTCCCAAATTATTGCTGATATACGGCGTCAGACACAGAGATACCGCATAGTTTGTAAGCATCGCAAGCATGGATAACAAAAACGTAGCAAAAAGCTGCTTGCTGTTAGTTTGCATATCTGCTTTCATTTCATCACCCGTTTTTGCGGTATCTTCGTTTTGTTGTGAGCATCACAACGACGCACATGCCCATGTAATACATATACCGAACGATAGAATCAAAATCCGCCGTTGATATAAACCAGAATCCGATCAGCGTAATATAGGAGCATACCGTCAAAACGCCGTAATTCGATAGCATCATATCATTCCGGAGATATGCCTTACAGGCCTCATCTACGTGTTTACCGATCTTACCGAGTACAGCACCCAGAAGCACACCCAAAACGTGGAACTCCAGCACACAAAATGTAAGCAGGTCGGAGGGCGTGGAGCCTGTAGCCTTCCAATTGTTGCCGCCGTAGTACTTTGATACGACCTCCCACGTGGTATCATAGTTAACACCGGGAATGAGGCCGACAAACGTCGTGATAAAATCCCTGCCCCATCTGACCCCATACTCACCGACAATATCGATACAGTCTAAGGCTGTACGGTATGGGTACAGAAATTGTGCAAGTGTACCCACTACGTTATATTCCAGCACGAAGGTGTCGCTACCAAACAGATAATCCATATATTCCAGCACGGGCATGCCGATAATGGCGCCAATACACAGCAAGCACCAGGGGTGCTTGAACCGTCTTATAGCTATCGGCATACAAAAAGCAAGGATATATATGAGCAACGGGGCTCTGCCCGCTCTGATGAACAGGAAAAGAACACCCAGCAAAAACGCAACGATAAGCTTTATCCTGCGCCAGGTGCTTTTCGAATAGTCGCTGCTGAGTAAATAACAAAACGGTGCAAGGACAACGAAGCCACCCGGAATGATCATGATAGAGGCAAAATAACTGATATAGTTTGTTGCAGACACAAAGCCTCTTATCCATCCCGCTAACGCCAGCGCTCTTGAAATACTTCCAAACGAGAGGGTGTAGTATAACGTACAAAAGCCACCGATCAGCAGAAAAGCATCCCCTGCCATCTCCAGCTTTGATACGAAGCTGCTCCTCAGCACTCTTTCCGAGATCAGGGGAGTGGCGGAGCCGACGTTGGTTCCCTCATCAACGGTGGGCGTTGGCCCCTTCGAAGAGTATGCTGCAACAAAAAGCAACGTAAACAAGCACAAAAGAAGGGAAACGACGATCATCTTCATCGGGTCTATGCTCACGATATAATAGCTCAATCGGCTGTTACATATCTGCTCTCGCAGCGCCCCCGAGGAAAATGCAAACATGACATTTATCACCAAAGGAAATATCGTATAATAAGCCAGCATGCCTGCCCTGAGGCCAAGATAGAGCGTTCCCTTTTGCTTTGGGATCGAGCCTATAAGAAGCACAAGCATGCCTTGAATGATCAAAATAATAATACGCAATGTGCTATCTGCCATATCCATACCCCCGTTTTTTACTGCTTAGCATGGTCCATGCTTGATATGGCGCGCATAAGCGAAATATGCTTGTCTGCAGAAGCTTCCCACGAATTATCGTTTAATGCGATCTCAAATTTCGCATTTTTATATAAAAGCTCCTTGTTTTGAGCCATTTCATTGATCGTGGCATGAAGCGACCTGATATCATCCGGTTGGCAAAGAAGCCCCAATTCATATCTGTGAACGTAGGAAGAAAAGCTGCTGACGTCAGATGCGGCGATCAGCCTGTGATACTGTATTGCCTGCATAAACACGCCGCTTTGAGAAAAGAAATACTTATAAGGAAGCGCAACGATATCTGCGGCGCCGTATAGCACGTCTGTCATTTCGTCGCTGACATATTCGATCATCCTGAGCGTCTTGACGCCATGCTTGGCGATCAGCTGCTCATAAGAAGTAAAATCCTCTCCGTGAGGCAGCGCGCCCGCAATGATCAGCGTAGCATCGACCCCATCCAGTGCCCTGATCAGATTATCCAACCCCTTTTGTGGTCTGATGCTACCGTAAAACAAAACAACATTCTCCTGCTCGGAGATATTCAGCCTTTGCCTGCACTCGCTTTTATCACAGAGCGCTTTATTGGCATGAACACCGTGATGTATGATACTGATCTTGTCTTGTGCAATTTGAAATCTATCGATCAATTCCCTCTTATTCTCCTCGGAATGGACGATCAGATGATCCGCCACCCGATAAAGCTTTTTCAAGGAACGCATCGACCAAAAGCGGGATCTGTTGGGGGGAATCACGTCGTGCACGGTGAGGACCACCTTGGAGCTTTTCCGCAGCCTCTTAAAATAAAATTGATCAATGATCGGCAACGTAAACTCCACCAGCACAACGTCATAATCCGACTTTGCGACCACACGGTTCCGATGAAGGATATTCCGCCACGAAACCAGCATCCTGTCTATCAGCCACCGCACAGACCCATGCCGCAGACCCGCTTTGTATTCATCAAGATCACACAAAACGCTCACGCAAGGCGAGATGCCGTTTAATTCCTTGTTCCCCTTTGACGTCATCAGGGAAACGGACATGCCATCCCTTTCGCTTATGGCATTGGCCAGGGGCTTTGTGTACGACGTAAAGCCGGAATTGGCCTCATATATGAGTAGCTTCATGTAAAATCTCCTACTTTCCAACTATGTTTTGTAATTGCAAGGCGAGCTTGTCCCAGGAAAGCCCCTCAATATGCTCCTTTGCATTTGCAACGATCTGTTGATCTGTCCCGCCCTCTACGATGCCCTTCATGGCCTCGTAAAGTGCATCTGCATCACCTGCAGGGACCAATATACCCGTCTTGCCGTGCTCCACCTGCTCAGATAAGCCTCCGCAATCCGTGCAAACGACCATCGATCCGCAGGCCATTGCGACCGGGATGACACCCGACTGCGTAGCCTCGATATACGGCAAAACCGTTATCACGCTTGAGTTATCGTAAAAGCCATATACCTCTTCATCCTTGATCCAACGATTGATAACGGTCACATTCCTGATGTCAGCATAACACTCCCTATAAGGTTCAAAATCCCCATTGCCGACAATAGTAAGTGCCACGTTTTCAAATTCGTTTTCAAGCTTTCGGAAGGCTTCTGCCAACACATCCAGGCCCTTGTAGGGCGTGATCCTGCCGAAAAACAAAAAGTTTATTTTTTCTTTATCGTATGTGTGCCTCAGGCTGCTGTCATAAACGTTTTTATAATTATCAAAAATGCCGTGTGGTATGACGTGAACTCTTTTTTTATCGTGCCCGTAATGCTCTGCCGTAAAATCCACGAATTTTTCACTTAAAACGACAACGTCATCAGCCTTCATAGCCGTTTTTTCGCAAATGGCCGCATAGACCCTTCCCGCACCCTTATGCGGAATCGGATCGTGCAGGGTAACGATCGATCTCTTTTTCTTGAAGCAGCTGTTGACCATCAGGGAAAACGGCTGGATCATCGGAACGTAGACACAGCTGATATCGATGCCCTTGCACGCCTTTTTGATCCTGCGCCTCTCAACAAACAGCATCCGAAGGATCGCACACAGCAAGCTCAGGTAATTATCCTTGTATCCCTTGATCTTTATCAGCTGACAGCCGGTCAGCGTATTCCACAGGGCCAGGTTCTCGATATTATCGGGAATGATAGCAATAACCCTAACACCGTTTTGGACCAAGCCCCTGGTCATTTCATAAGCGTATAGCGGGCCACCGCCCTTTTTGCCTATGTAGTTGCATATTACCGCCTGCTCCATCGTGATCGCCTCCACAATTATTTTGTGTCCTTACTATCCACGGCCAATTCGGCTTCGTAAATCCTTCTGATTTCCTCACTTACCGCTTCGATACTGAATTTTTTTATGGTAACCAGATTGTTTTTGCCCATCCGCTGACGCAGCGCCGCATCGCCCGCGAGAAGCTTCAGCTTTTCTGCATAATCGGAAACGTCGGTCGTTTCGCACAGGAACCCTCCCTCAGTGCCCTCCAGCAGATCTGTGTTGCCGCGAATTCGGCTTGCAATACACGGCAGCCCCGATGCCATAGCCTCCATCATCGAACGGGGCAGACCCTCCTGCTTTGTGGTAAACAGGAAGATATCCGCGGCGGTGAGCAGCTCCTTGATGTCCGAACGGAAGCCGAGAAAATGGACCTGCTTTGAAACGCCAAGGCTTTCGGCCAGCTGCTTGAGGCTTGCCTCCTCGGGGCCTCTGCCACAAATAAAATAATGCAGGGCAGGATCGTTTGCCTCAGCAACGGCGCGGATCGACGTATCGTAATTCTTGCGTTCGATCAGATCGCCCATTGAGATAAGCGCAACGTCATGCTCGAGAAGTCCTAATTCCATTCGCTTTTCTGCTCGGGTCTGCTCGGAGAAAGCATACTGCGCCGTATCAATACCGACACCGGGGACATAGTACACCTTGCCGTTTTTGCGAAGCTTTAATTTTGTTTTTGCAAGCTCAAGATCCTCGGCGTTGATGGTGATCAACGCATCAGTATAGCGAGCCAGCCATTTTTCCACGGTATAGTACAGCAGCCAATGCTTTTTCGGCGCGCCCTTGTAGAAATGGAAGCCATGAGCTTGGTAAATTACTTTTTTTACTTTGCACTTTTTCCCCGCCAAACGACCGAGAATACCGCCAACAGGCGTGTTGCAATGGATATAATCAATTTTTTCTTCGCGAATTAATCTTATAAGTTGTTTATACGCCTTGTAATTGCGCGGCGAATATGGCGAACGATCCAAATCCACACTATGAATTTTCACATTATATGTCCTTTCATCGTCTTCTATCTGGTCGTCCGTAGCATTCCATTTTGCAAACATATGGAATTCGACATCCAATTCATGCGCAGCTTTAATGCTGGCTATTGAAAACGAGCCAACACGTTTTGCAATATTACTGATAAATAATACCTTGCTCATATGCATCCTTCCTGATTCTCGCAAATTTATAGCCTATAATTTAAAGGCTAATCTTTTCTTCCGCTTTTTCTTCCTTAGCGTTTTCATCATTTGTATAGACATTTTCTCTTTTCAAAACCGTTGCCGCCGTCTTAAAAAGGATCCTTATGTCGAGCCACAGGGACACGTTATGCGCGTACCAGGCGTCATAAAGTCGCTTCTCACGGACACCCAAATTATTACGATAATATGCTTGCGTATAACCGCTGATACCGGGGCGGACCAGCATTTTATCCTTTTCGTCCTCCTCGTATGTATCCTTTGACTCCACGTCCCCTGCCCTTGGCCCCAAGATACTCATATGCCCCAGCAGTACGTTAAAGCACTGTGGCAGCTCATCAAGGCTTGTTTCACGGATAAAGCGCCCGACACGCGTCACGCGGCTGTCGCTTTGCGAATTGTACGTGCTTCCGTCATCATTCCTGAGGTCAGGCGCATTCACCCTCATGGAACGGAATTTAAGCATATTGAACTCCTTAAATCCCTTCCCCAGTCGGCGTGACCGATAAAAAACAGGGCCGCCGTCCTCGACCTTTATGGCGATCGCGATGGGGATCGTTATAAGCAGGATCAGCGGAAGGACCGCGATGCACAGTAAAAGGTCAATAAAGCGCTTCAAAACGATCTGATAAAAGCCCCTGTGATTCCTTTTGTGCTTGCTTTGCTCATAAAGTACTTCCACGCTTGCCACATGATCGCGCTTACGCATATCGTTTCACCTCAATCCGTTGTAAAAATCGTCTTTTGTATCAGCCTTAATACCGTTTCTGCCTTGTATATAGCAGTTTCCATATCCTGCGCTCTTGCAACCACATACCCGCATCCGTCAAGATTGGTATGATACGCTCTGACCGTTTGCCCGAGCGCCAAATGATGGTATATCTCGACCTCATATTCCTTTTCTATCCTCTCGAAATCGGGAAGCCGCCTTACCACACCGTCGCCAAACGCAAGCAAGCGCGTAGCCACGGCGCAGGGGCGACAGGGCGTGAGATCGACCGCATCGCCGACAGCATGACGGATCATATTCGCCATATAATCAACACCTGTTCCGTAAGGGATCACGCACGGGCCTATCATATTACCGCCCATTCTTGCGCCAATGTCAATGATATGTATTTTGCCCTCGGCGGTGATCAGCATATCCATATTGACCGATCCAAAATCAATGCCCAGCACCTTGATGGCGTTTGCAACGCATTGCCTTGCCCTATTCTCGACTTCAGCAGGCAGATCCGTCGGCATGGCGTGGCCAAGCTCAGCATAATACGGCGGCGCAGTCATCCATTTGCGCATAATGCCAAGCACGTGGATCTCACCGTTCACCACAAGGCTCTCTGCACCGTATTCTCGCCCGACGATAAAGGTTTCGATCTCCGCACGGCGCGTGATCGAGGCGGCCATGGCGTTTTTACAGGCCGCGGCAAGCTGCGATGCTTCATCCACACGAGAAGCGCCTCGGCTACCCGAGCCATCGCAGGGCTTGACCATCACAGGAAAGGACAGCGCCTTGCAAACGGCATCAAGATCGGTATTTTCATTTATCTCAAACGCCTGCTCCGTATCGTCGACCCTCGCCTCAAACAAGCGCTTGCGCACCTTATACTTGTTCTTGATCAGCCTTGCTACCTCGTAATCAAGTCCGCCAAGGTGCATTTCCCTTGCTATATAGGCGGCGGTCAGGACGCCGTAATCGGTTGCGGCGGTCAAAACACCGTCCACCCGCTCCTTTCGTGCGTAGGCAAGGCAGGCCTCCTCATCGACGATGCTGATGACCTCATGCTTATCCGCGAGCGCAAAGCCTACGGCATGCGGGTCGCCATCCACCGTCAACGTTTCATATCCCAGTGCCTTGGCCTTTCTGATAACAAAGCTTTGCAGAAAGCCGGCACCGATGATCAGTATCTTTTTCATAATCCCCTCAAAGCTCCTTGCGCAGCTTCAATTCCTTGTATTTTAAGGTTCCCGTCACGTCATAAGCCGTATATCCTCTGTGCTCGTAAAAGCTTTTGGCGTGCTCGCTTTTATCGTAGACCTCACAGATCACGTCCGAGCAGCCGCCTTCTTTTGCCAGCCGCTCGATCTCGGCCACGCAATAGCTGCCGATGCCTGCGCCCGAAAAGGCGGGCGAGGTCGCTAATTTCTGAAACAAAAGCGAGTGCCCCGTCTTACGTGTCTGAAACGTTGCCACAGGTGTTTTTTCGTTGTACACCAAGTAAATATCGTTCTTCAGGGCACACAGGGCAACGATGATCCAATTCTTGACGTGAGAATTGTCCCAGTGGTGCAGGTTATATTTTTTCGCCATATCCTTGCCGCATTCATACAGGATATCGGATACCTTTTTCAGCTCCCGGATATGATGTTTTTTCAGCTTGCGTATCGAATACAATTCCCGACCCTCCGGTTTATTTTTTATACTCCTTCAACACCTCAACGTACTGCCCGATCACGTATGCTACGTCCTCGTTTGTGAGGTTGGTGTGCAGCGGCAACGTGATCTCATTTGCAAAATGAAGATAGGCGTTAGGATAGTGTGCAATATCAAATCCCAGATTTTTGTATGCTGTGTGCATAGGCAGAGGCTTATAGTGCACGTTACAGGCAACGCCGCGCTCAGCCATCTTAACGATGATCTCGTTTCTTTGCTCAAGCGTGATGCCGGGGATGCGCGTCAGATACAAATGGCCCGAGGATTCCCATTCATCGGTATAGTGTGCAAGCGTTTCCACTCCAAGGGGCCTGAGCGCTGCGTCATATGCTTCGATGATCTCTTTTCTGCGCCTCAGCATATCGGGATACCGCTCAAGCTGCTTGAGGCCGATCGCTGCCGCAACATCCGTCATGTTGCACTTATAATACGTCCCCACGATATCGTACTCCCAGGCCCCCAGCTGCGTCTTGGCCAGGGCATCCTTTGACTGACCGTGCAGACTGAGAAGCTGGAGATGTCTGTAAATATCCTCATTGCTGATCCCCTCGATGGTGCGCCAGGTCAACGCGCCGCCCTCGGCGGTGGTCAGATTCTTCACCGCATGAAAGCTGAAGCTTGAAAAATCCGCAACAGAGCCTACCGTCCTCCCGTGCCATTTTGCGCCGAAGGCATGTGCGGTATCGGCCATGATCGCCACTCTGCCAAGCGCGCGCTGCATATCATTGCTCGGTCGGAACAGGTGCTTTTTGCGCGCAACGATCTCAAAAAGTCTGTCATAATCGCAAGGAATGCCCGCAAGATCAACGGGGATGATCGCCTTCGTTCTTTCGGTAATGGCCGCTTCCAGTGCATCATAGTCCATTTCAAGACTGCCCTTTTGCGTGTCGATCAGCACGATACGCGCGCCGACGTGCGCGATCACTGAGGCTGATGCAGTATACGTATAAGCACACGTGATCACCTCATCCCCCGCGCCGATGCCCATGACGCGAAGCGCCATTTCAGCACAGGCAGTCTGAGAATTCAGGCACACGCACCCTTCCGTACCGACCCATTGTGCAATATTCCTTTCAAGCTGCTTTGTTCTCGGCCCTGTCGTGATCCACCCGGATCTCAAGGCCTGCGTGACCTCATGGATCTCAAGATCACTGATATCGGGGGGACTGAACGGGATCATTCTTTTGTTTTCGTTCATAGCCATCTTTCACTTTCTGCACTTCCGCTGATCGCGTGTATATTTCGGAAAAAGCTCAGGCGCAGGGTCGCCGATGCCTCTTTGGGCGCCTCACCGTGCACGGTGAGGCTAAGAGAGTGTTTTCCTTGCAGGGATCTCTGTGTAGGGCGCCGTCCGTTTTGACGGGACGTGCAGCTGTTTTACGCTGTTGTTAGTAAAACTTATACATATTATATCATATAAATACATAAATGGCAATAGTATTTCAAAAATTGACAAAAAAAGACACGGGGGGCGAAAAATCCCCCGTCAACCGTGGTTGACGGGGGATTTTATGGGTCCTTTCTCACGCCCTGCGGCGCACGATCTTGAAGCCTGCGGCATCAAGCAGCCAGTGGGCATCATCAAGAAGCTGATAATCGTATTTGATCACGTCGCGGGCCAGCTCCTCACACCTATCGCGTGCGGCAACCATCTGGCGAAAGGCAATTAAGCCCTCAAACGTGGTGAGATTTCCGTGCCTGCGCACAGTATAATTCTTGCCGTTTGTGAAGCGTGTGCCGCCCTTGCCGTCAGGGACCGTTTCCTCCTTGATCTGGCGCAGGCTGGCGGGCACCATGCCCTGGCTGATCATAAACGAATTCCAGCGTTGGTGCTCGTGTATGGCCATGGTACGGCGTCTTGACTGCGGAAAACGGAGCGTATAGCGACGCACGGGCTTGCCCGCGACCGTTAGCTTGCCCTCCTGCTGAGGCACGTCATCGCCTGCGTAGATCGCCATATATTCCTCGGCAGAAAGCCCCTCACCCGCAGCGCACTTTTTGCAGTAATCAAGGCCCATCAGGTTCAATTTGGCACGCAAGCTGAGGCACGCGTACAGATTGGACTCGCGCTCAAGCTGCGACTTTTTCAGATACCAGTCGCGGTTAGCCTTCTCATATGCCGCGGCCACATAGGCCTCATCAACCACCAGCGACGCATTTGCGCTGAGCTCGTATTCGATATCGTATACGGCGTTACGCATACGGGCCATGCTGAAAATATCATCGTCGAGCAATTTATCGATGTGGTATACGGTATCACGCTCGTTGGCGATAAAATAGCATCCCTCTTCCTCAAGCAGGGTCTGCTCCTTATGCCACGTGCGCGCCTTGACAAAAATGACAAGCTCAGGCAGCCCCCACTCGCGGCGCTTTTCCACCAGCTTTTGTGCCATATCGATGTTCTCAAGGTCGGTGCCAAAGGCAATGACGATGAAATTGGCATCATTTTTTCCCTTGGTCACCACGTCGCGGATCTGATTGTAAAAGCGCATATCGTTGACGTCAAGACGGTAATAATACTCCTCGGCAGGCTGGGCAGGCAGCGGCAGATACTCGCTTTCACTGAGATTCGCGCACTCGTTTTTATAGCGGTAGTAGCTGTGGTTGAGATTTTTATTGTTCCCCGCATCGGCACGGTCAAAAATGTGATAACGGACAGGCTTGAGCACAGGCTCACCCGATCCTTGTGTTAAAAACTGATTGTTGGCCACGGACGTAAGGAATATCTGCTGATTGGTCTTGCCAAAGCCGACCATCAATACGTTGATATCCACCCCCGGGCGCACCAGCGAGGCCTCAAAATCAAGCTGCTTTGCACCCATAAAGCTTGAGAGCGGATATCTGTTTATAAAGTCCATGGCGATCTTCTGATATTTGTTGCAGTACTGCAGGCACCCAAGGCCGCTGGTCACGATATCCTCGTAAACCGTTTCGTAGCGCGGATCCCCAAACACAAAGACCTTCAAGCCGTTAAAAAGCCTCTCCTGCTCCTCTGGGGGCACCTCACGCAGGCGGTCAACAAATTGACGGCAAAGCAGCATATTTCTCTCATCGCTCTCGGTCCTTATCACCGCCACGCACTTGCGCCCTCGGCGCAGCACCATGTGGAAGATCGTTTTTATCATATCCCCGTCAACGGGTGTGGAAATATAGGATATTTTATTAAAGTACAGATACTCGCAGTCCTTTGGTGAAAGGTCGTCCACGATCACTCTGCACCTGTTTTTTTCACTTTTATACAGATCGACCGACGCCTTGCCGTATCCAAAGATAAAGAGCTTATCGCCACGCCCCCAGAGCACCTTCATGCGTTCAAAAAACTCGAACAGGTGCTGGCTGAGCAGAGAAAGCGTCAGCAAAACGGCATTGAGCCCCACCATCAAAAAGCAAAGCGCAATGGTGACGGTAAAGAGTCGGCTGGCATCCATGATGGCCGTGAGGCCCTTGATATTATATTTGAGCACGACAAGACTGAAGCACTCGCTGATGGCCGCAAACAGACCCGATAGCAGGTCCTGTCCGCCATAAACGTAACCGACCCAGTAAAGCGGCACGGCGGTAATATACACAATGACGCACTTGCCCTTTTTAAAGCTGCGGATAAAGGCGATGCGCTGCGGACGCTTTTGCGCAAAATACAGCAGCACCACCGCGGCACATTCCACCAGCAGCGCCACGAGGCACAAAAGCGTGACTAAATTAGCTAAAAACATAAAAACTCACCTCGTTGATGGGGTAAATGATAGTAGCCCTTGGCGCGCCCCACGTGGGGCGCGCCGTGCGGGAGATCACTCGTTGATCTTATTCATGTAATCCTGCAAGGAGATCATCCCCTTACCGAGCATAAAGAACAGGTCGTTATACTTATCTACCGTAGAGGCGGAAACCCCGACCATATATTCAAAAAGCTCGTAGCCGACCAGGCTGTCGCGGTAGCTGTTGACAAGACGGAACACCACCATGCCGTCGCTAAGATCGTAATCAAACGCACCGTGTGCCATCTTGAAGTTGGCCTCATTCGTGGCGATCGCACCCTCAATGCGCTTATCCTCGGGGAATTTATAGGAGAGCACCGAATACAGGCGGATGAGCTGGCGCTCTGCATCACAGGTAATGGTGAAGTCCATGGGCAGATCGTCGCCGTTGACGCCGTAGCTTACCTTCAGCTTCTCCCGATCGGCCTCATATTTCCACTCCATTTTATCAAGCGCCGCGCACAGGCCCTCAAATACGCTTTTTGCTTTTTTTAATTCCTTATCAGTTGCCATAACCGTTACCTCCTTATCCCCTTTCCTGCGCGATGAAATCCTTTAAGGACAGCACGCCCTTGCAGATCATAAAGAACTTGTCGTTGTAGTTGTCGACCGTGCCGCAAACGATATTCACCATATAATCAAGCAGCTCGCCGCCAATGAGGCTGTCGCGGTAGCTGGCGGCCACGCGGTAAAACAAGGCGCCGCTCGTAAGCGTATAGTCGAACGAGCCGTCGACCATGCCCCAGTTTGCAGCACAGACCGCCGCTGCCATATCCACGCGCTTGTCCTCGGGCACGTCAAAGCCGAGCTTGGAATAAACGCTCACGAGCATGTGCTCCGCGTCCACCCGCGCAATGATATCCATGGGCAGATCGTCGCCGTGAATGGTGAGAGATACGGTGAGCTCCTCATCGTCACGCTTGTAGTGCCAGTCGTTACCGTCAAGTGCCGCACACAGGGACTCATAAACAGTGCGTGCTTGCTCTGATTGCTTTTGTGTTGCCATAATATTTCTCCTTTTCTTATTACATAAATCCGATCCGGTGCTTGGTGCGGGGCCCCAAGGCAAATTCCTTGTCGCCGAGCGAGCGCTCAAAATCGTCTTTAGTCAAAATAACGCTCCCCTTGCCTGCCAGCTGGCAGCGCATGGAGGCCTTGGCCCAGGTACGCTCAAACAGATTGCGCACGAAGCGCGCGTTGCTGAACTCCTTGGCCGTGATCATATCGTCGGGCAGGCTGTCAAAATACGCCTTGGCACGGGGCAAAAGCGCCTCGTCACATTTGAAATGGCTCCCGACCATGGATGCAAAGATCAAATACAGCTCCTCGCGCGTGAAATTCGGGAATTCGATCACGTAGGGCATTCTGCCGGCAAGCCCTGCATTCCCCTGCATCAGGCGCTCCATATCATCGGTATAGCCCGCCATGATCACCACGAGATCCGCACGGTGATTTTCCATCTCGGCGATCAGCGTATCAAGCGCCTCGCGGCCGAAATCACGGTCGTTCCCGTCGCCGCGGTACAAGGAATAGGCCTCGTCAATAAAGAGCACCGATCCATAAGCATCGCGGCACATGCCTGCCGTTTTGGGGGCAGTCTCACCGATATAACGCCCGCAGAAATCACGTCCGCTGTATTCAAAGAAGCCGCCCACGCGCAGCACGCCACGCTCCTTAAGGATCTTGCCGACGATCCTTGCCACAGTGGTCTTTCCCGTACCCGGGTTGCCGACAAAGCGCATGTGGATACAGGGGCTCCCGAGGCTCTTATCCGCCCGTGCGAGCTCGATCTGCGCAATGATCTCGTTAATGCGTGCGGCAATACGTGCGCCACCCACCAGGTCGAGCAGCTGCTCAGCACCAGACCTTGCTTCGATCGGTGCCGCACAGAGCGCCGCGGTATCGCGGCGGGTCACGGTCCGCTCGTTCTTGCCGCGACGGGCGTTGTCAAGCTGCTTCTGATACAGGAGCTCGCGCACGACCTTTTTGATCGTCTTAAGGCCGTAAAAGCGCCCGTCGCTCTTCTCCTCGGCGATACGGTTATCAAAGCCCTCCATCGCACCGCTTGAGAAATGGAAGCCGTAGGCCGCAAGCTCAGCCTTGGCACAGCGCGCGATCTCCTCGCGGGTAAAGGGCGGAAAGGTGAGCGTTTTGAGGGAAAGCACGTCAGCGATCGCGGCCTGCACACCAAAAAGCACCTCTTTATCGACAAACGGCATGCGGAACACGATGATAAAGTCACGCATATTACGCTCGATCTCCATCAAAAGCATGCGGAACAAGCGGCTGTTCACGTGCGAGATCCACTCACTGATATCAAGAGATAGTACCTGTGCCTTGCCCGTGGTGCTCACACGGCGCAGCACGCGGAAAATATCCGAAAAGACCTCGGCATCCTCACCCTTAGGGGGCGGCAGGACCTCCTCTAAGATCTTGGCGCGCCCGTCGACCTGACGAAGCCCGAGGTGAGAGAGCTTGGCGGAAAGGAGCGAGAGATAGGTGGTATAGCCATACCCCTCACCGATCGAAAACAGGTAGGCCCGATAACGAACGGTATCAAAGGTCTTGTTTTCCGCCACCACGGGGGCAATGAGCGCAAGCTCGTCAAACAGGCTCTTCAGCTCGTCACAGCCCACCAGATCGTTGATATCGGGCAGGTCGGCGAAGGGGGGCTCGGCCTCAGCCTCGGCCTTGCTGCCGAAAAACGCCGACAAGGGGTCGCTTTCCTGCTTGGCAGCGCCCTTTTCACGCTCGGTGCGCTCCTGTCGGGGCGCCTGCTCGCCCGCATGCTCCCCGCTCTCCTTTGGGGCTTGCTGTACCTCCTCAACGGTAACGGTCAGGGCATCAGTGTCGTTGGGGAGCTGATATTTTTCGGCAAGCAGCGCCCTGATCTCCTTTTCAAGGTCGGCCTGCTCAGGTGCGGCATCACTCAGGATAAACGAGGCCGAGGTAAAGGCGGCCTTGCCCTGCCGTAGGGCGCCACCGTATTTTTTGGTAAGCGCCTCGCTCAAAAACGCAATGGGCAGCACGTCGTCATCACGGTGCGCCAGTACAAAAAAATCGGAAAGCTCGATTACAAGCTGTTTCATAGCAGTTCCTTTCACCCTTCCCTTTTCGCGGCCACGTCGTCCTTGGCCTTTTCTCGCTCGCCAAGCCCTGCAAAGGGCTTCAGGTCGGGATGCGTTTTTGCAATATGACTGCGCGCGGCGCTGTCAAACACATATCCCTCAGCGCGCATAAAGGCGCTCCAGCGGTTGTGCTCCAGCACGGCCTGCTCGGTGCCTGTGGGCAGGTGAAGCCCCAGCTTCTTCAGCACCTCCACGTGCACGGCAGTGGCGATCGAGGCACGGCGGTAATACTCAAATTTTTCATATGCCTCGCGGCTTTCGGCGATTTTCCTGTCGATCTCCGCAGCGGTGCCGCCTGCGGCCACGATCTGCTCCTTCTCGTGTGAGAGCCATGCAAGGTGGATGTCAAGCCCCTTTTCCTCAAGGGTGCGTTGCTCGATCACGGCAAGCGAGTAGCGCGTGCGCATATCGCCGATAAAGGTAATGCCGTAGCTCTCCTTGCCAAGGCTCTTAAGCCCACCGCACTGTGCAAGGGTGTCGGTTTTGACGGTGTTATATACGACCGAGAAGATATGCGGCACGGCATAGCCGCGGCTCTGCTGCAGGCGTCCGAGCTCTGCACGCAGGCGCATTGCGATCTCGATATTCAACTCATCGTTACCGAGTGTAACGAAGGCGGCCGTAAGCGGCCCCAGCCCACCCAGTGTTTTGGCAAAGGCATCGGTCTTGACGTCGACATTCGGGTAAAAATGCAGCTCGTAATAGGGCTCGCCCGCGATCTGCTTGCCACTGCCCGCGATCAGCTCGGGGGCGGTAGCGGCCAGGCGCTCCCTGGCATCGGCAATACGGTCAATGACGTGCAGCGACACGCGATACCCGGGAAGCTGGGCACACCAGCAGATCGATTTTAAAAATTCATCACCGTAGCTGCCGCTGCCGACGATCAGCACATTCAATTGGCGGTAGCCGTCAACCGTAAGCGAGGTGTCAAAGATCGGATAATCAAGCAGAGCGCCCATCACAAGATTGCGCTTTTCGTTGACGCGGCGCACGCGCATGTGGCCGTTATCAACGGCATCGAGCAGGGCCTCACTCTCAACACTGGTGGCAAAAACGTAAAATTCGGTATCGGGCGTGTTCAGCGCCTGCACCTCGCGGGCACGGCCAATCAGCGTGAGGGCTTGTCTTACATTCTCATCGTCCGATGGGGCAATAAAATAGAGCTTACGCGTAGCGCGACGGCGGCCAAGCCCGATCTCGGTGATATCCTTGCTAAAAAGCACGGCCCCCATATCGTGCGCCTGATCGATCAGCTCGGCTCCCGCGGCATCCTCGCTGTCAAACACATTGAAAAAAACGATCAGCGGTCGACCGCCCTGATGCTTATCAAAAATGTCGTTTGCCAGCGCCATCGAGGTCTCATTGAGGTCGGATATGTAGTACACGCTCCGCGCACGGCTGAGGGTGTAGCGCATAAACGCAGAAAAGTTTTTGAAAAAGGAGAGAACGAAACCGGCAGTCATCACGGGTGCAACAGCGGTGAGAGCCGTCGCATAAAGTAAGTACAGGCGCCCGACAAATGAAAAGTCCGCAGGCACCCCCGCCATGGCAAGCTCCATCACCTCAAGATCACCCTCTGCCAAAAACAGGCGCACGGTGCTGTAGAGTGCGGAAAACACCGCACGAAGTCCCCTGATCAGCCAATGCCCCTCGCCTGTAGCAAGATAGGCGGGAAAGAAAACAAGCAGCCCCCCTATGAAAAAGCAGGCCAAAAAGCACTGAAATGGTGTCAGAGGCAGGCGCCGTGCGATCTCTTTTTTGGGCTCACAGGTCGCGCGTGCACGCCACAGACTCCATAAAGCGCATCCGACGACCAACCCGACGGAAAACGCCAGCGCTACGGTAAACAACACTCCAAAATGCATAAATCCTCCACACGTGCGGTGATAAAATAATATAGTTAATTTTATTTTACAACTTTTATAGCGCCTTGTCAAGGAATATACAAACCAAACCGCATACGCTTTTTTTGGCAATAGTTGCTAAAAAAGCGAAAAGGGGGTGAGTCAAATGCAAAAATGCATTTGGTACTCACCCCCGTCGTTTTTGCTTTGCGGCTAAACACCGCAATTTTTGCCTGTTTTGCAGGCAAAAACCGCAAATTCCGCGCGTCAAAAAAGCCTACCGTCGGCTTTTTTGCGCAGGGACTGCGTAAATGACGCAGCCCCTCTTTGCAAAATAACACACGCCTTATAAAAGCTCATTCATGACAAGCATCAGACAAAAGCCGACCAAAAATGACACAACGGGGGCGTTTTTCCCACCGTCTGCCTGCATCTCGGGCACGACCTCGCGGCAAATAACAAAGAGCATGCAGCCCCCCGCAAACGACAGCGAAAGCGGAAGCAGCAGCCCGATCGACAGCGCCGCCCCATAACCGATCAGCGCTCCCACCACCTCGACAGCGCCCGTCAGACACGCCAGAAGCAGCGTTTTTTTGCGTGAAATGCCCGCCGCCAGCATGGGGGCAATGATCACCATGCCCTCGGGCAGATTTTGCAGAGCGATGCCCCCTGCAATAAAGAGTGCCTCACCCATATTATCAGTGGCAAACCCGACGCCCGCGGCGATCCCCTCAGGCAAATTGTGCAGCGCGATGGCGGGCACCAGCAGCAAAACGCGCCCCTGCTTGCCGCCTTGCGGCGGCAAGCCACACCCTTCATCGGGCAAGGAGGGCAGATAGCGCTCCAGCAGCATCAGAGAGGCTGCACCGACAAATACCCCCAAAACGGTCACGAAAACGGCGTGTTTTCCGCCGTACGCAAGGGCAGGCTCAATGAGTCCCCACACGGTAGAGCCAAGCATCACCCCACCGCCAAAGCCGAGTACAACGGCATCATATCGCCGCACCAGCGGCAACAAGCAAAATCCCAATACCGCGCCCAGCATCGTGGCTCCCCCAACGCCCAGCGCAGTCAATAATACAAATTGCATAACAACCTCAACATAAATTGGGTCTTCCCCATTCTTATGTTATGCACGTGCGCGGATCTTGTCATATCGTGCGATACGGATTAGCCGTGACGGACACTGCGCCTCAAACGGTATTTGCGCGAAAACGGGAGGGGGACCCCTCCCCTACACCCATGCCGCGTTGCAAAATTTTATCATTCTCCCCTCGCGGCGTGCCCTCGCTTTTGTGCACCACCAAAAAAGACCGCACAAGGCGGTCTTTTTTGGTGGTGCCGGAAGCGGGGGTCTGAACCACCATTTCACGCTGCGCGTGAAATAAAAAGCTTTGTTTTATGTAGTGCTGATTTGTTTGTTAGCGTGAAAGCTTTCAGCAGGGTTCTCGCAACCAACTCCGGCACCAATGAAAAAAGCCCCACGAAGGGGGCTTTTTTCATTGGTGCCGGAAGCGGGGGTCGAACCCGCACGGTATCGCTACCACTGGATTTTGAGTCCAGCACGTCTGCCAATTCCATCATTCCGGCTTGTATTCTCCTGTAAACCATTACATTATAGCATAGCAAAAGGCAAAAATCAAGTGGTTGAACAAAAAAATTTTTAACGCCTCAACGCTACCGCAGGCAAAGCGACAAGCAAGCGCATATACTGCCAAGGAACGGCCGAAAACGGCCTCGCTGCTCTTGCCCTGCAAGGTGGCGGAAAGGAGGACTTTATCATGGATAACACAACCGCCGCACCGCAGGCAGGCACAGGATTTTTGGTGGTGCAGGTGACGACAGGAAGCAGTGCCATCCCCCTGAGGGGAGCCACCGTAACCATCAGCAAAAAGCAGGAGGGGGGCACCGACGTCTTATACGAATTAACAACGGGAAACGACGGCAAAACACCCCTGATCTCCCTCCCTGCCCCCTCGCGCGAGGACTCGCAGCGCCCCGCGACAGCACCCCCCTACGCCACCTATCATATCGCAGTCACCCTTACGGGGTATCTCACGGCCGAATATAACGAGGTGCCGATCTTTGACGGCATCATTGCCATGCAGCAGGCCGACCTTGTGCCTATGCCCGAAAATCGCTACCCCGACAATTTCACGCAGCGCGGCCCCACGCTCTTTGAAAACACACCCCCGCAATTATAAAAGGCGATAAGGAGAGGATATGCCGAACACACCCACCATACCCGAAAGCATTACCGTACATTTAGGGCGCCCCGAGGAAAACGCCAGGAACGTGACGCTCCCCTTTCTTGATTACGTTGCAAACGTCGCCTCAAGCGAGATCTATCCCACCTGGCCCGAAAATGCGATAAGGGCCAATATGCTCGCCCAGATCTCCTTTGCGCTCAATCGCATCTATACCGAATATTACCCCGCGCGCGGCTATGATTTTGACATTACCAACTCGACCTCCATTGACCAGTCCTTTGTAGAGGGGCGCGATATTTTTGAGAATATCAGAGAGCTGGCAGGTGAGCTTTTTAACGACTATATCGTGCGCCGCGGCAACCAGGAGCCTCTGCTTGCCTCCTACTGCGACGGTCGGCGCGTGACCTGCAACGGGCTCTCCCAGTGGGGGTCAGTAGAGCTGGCTGAGCAAGGATATACCCCTTACGGGATCTTAACCTATTATTACGGCGACGACATTGATCTGGTGAGAAATGCCCCGATCGCCAATACCACCGAAAGCGCCCCCGTGGTGCCCCTGCGGCTGGGTGCCGTCAACGACGACGTGCGTGTGATACAGCTGCGCCTCAATCGCATTTCAAAAAACTACCCCTCCATCCCGAAGATCGTGGAGGTGGACGGTATCTTCGGCACCGATACCGAGGCGGCCGTGAGACGCTTTCAGGAGATATTCGGGCTTGCCGCTGATGGCGTAGTCGGAAAGGCCACGTGGTATTATATCCGCCGCATCTACAACGCTGTCAAGCGCCTCAACGATCTCGCCTCCGAGGGGGTAACGCTTGAGGAGATCACCGGGCAATACCCCGGTGTACTGCGTGAGGGTGACAGCGGCATTGGCGTTGCCAACCTACAGTATTATCTCAACTACCTCTCAGGCTATTACAGCACTGTGCGACCTGTAACGATCGACGGTGTGTTTGGCCCAACGACCCGCGCCGCCGTGCTTGATGCGCAAAACACCTTCGGGCTTGTCGCCGACGGCATCGTGGGGGCGGTCACGTGGGAGGCGATCTACGATGCCTATCTTGGCATCATCACAACGATCCCCCGCACCTTTACCGAGGGCGTCAGTATCCCCTTTGGCGGCGTGGTGCTGCGCCAGGGGGCGGAAAGCGAGGACGTGCGGCTCTTACAGGAATACCTGAATTATATCGCCGCCACCTATACCGCGATCCCCACGGTGAGCGTCACGGGCTATTTCGGGCCGCGCACGCGCGAGGCCGTGATCGCCTTTCAGGAGCAGTTTTCCCTGCCCGTAAGCGGTACGGTAGGGGCTATTACCTGGAATGCCATCACCGACGTTTACGAGGATCTGTTTCAGGGTGCCACACGCGGCGAGGGGCAAGCACCCGGCACGACGATAGGAGGATAGTGATGACGAATAAGGAATCCGAGAAGCAGGCTATCAGAGATCTGCAGCGCTATTTGCGCCAGCTCTCCTACGTGGATCCACGCATTACACGCCCACCGATCGACGGCGTTTTCGACAGTGCCACAAGGACCGCGGTGCGTGATTTTCAGCGCATAGAGTCCCTGCCCGAAACAGGCGTGGTGGACACCGCCCTTTGGGAGCTGATCTTTCAGCGATACGAGGCATCGCTCGTGCGTGAGGGGGCACCCGTGCCGCTTGCCGCCTTCCCCCGACTTTCCGTCGGTTATGCGCTGCGTGAGGGGGACGAGAGCTTTTTGGTGCGCCTTCTGCAATATGCCCTCGGTGAGCTTGACCTGATCTATCAGGGCAACGACGACGTGCCGCAAAGCGGTGCTTACGACGAGGCGACTGCCAAGGCCGTGCGTGAATTCCAGCAGCGCGCCATGCTCCCCCAAACGGGCGAGGTCGACCGCGCCACATGGGATGCGCTGGCCACCGTATACAACCGTGAATTTGGCGGTTATCAGCGACAGTGAGCCTCCCCTTCATCTATTATCATCGCGCGCAAGCGCCCGTGAACACCGCTCACGGGCGCTTTTTTGACATTTTGAAAAAACGAGAAAAAGTGAGATCTCCCATAGATAAATTGAAATAATCGGCTATAATCGCCCATGATGGTTTATATTTGACCTTGTTTGACTTTGACTTTATTTGACTTTTGTTTTATACTGATCACGATGAAGGTCAAACAAAGTCAAAGGAGGCAATCTATGCTGACCGATCAAATTGCAAAATTAATTGAAGAAATGCTTGACGCAGAGGGAGGCGCGCTTTCCC
The DNA here is from genome assembly GCA_015064125.1 of Oscillospiraceae bacterium. GTDB lineage: Bacteria > Bacillota > Clostridia > Oscillospirales > CAG-272 > Firm-07. Next base: position 4,981 of record SVSV01000007.1, on the reverse strand, counting down.
TGCAGCGCAACGAGCTGGCAGGACAGCTCGGCTGCGTGCCAAGCCAGATCAGCTACGTCATCACCTCGCGCTTTACCCCCGAGCGCGGCTATCTCATTGAATCACGCCGCGGTGGCGGCGGTCACATCCGCATTGTGCGCAAGCAAATGCACCGCGATGCCTATCTGATGCATTTTTTCCATGCAATTGGCAATACACTTGATGAGAGTGAGGCTGAGGCTTATATCCGCAATCTTCTTGAAAACAACGTCATCACACCGCGCGAGGGCGCCATTATCGGCAAGGCTCTTTCCCCCTCGGCTCTGGCCGACGTGATACCCGACGGTCGCGCCACGGTGCGCGCCACGATCTTCAAGCATATTCTCTTATCCTTGATGCAGTAAGGAGGACCATTATGAAATGTGAAAAATGCAACCAAAACGAGGCTACCTTTTTTTATCAGGAGCAAATAAACGGCCACGCCACCAAGGTGGCTCTTTGCCAGCAATGTGCCGCTAAGGCAGGGCTGCTCTCGGGGCAGAGCGACCCGTTTTCGATCTTGCTTGGCGGATTTCCGAGCCTTAGCTACCGTACCGCAAGACCGAAAAGCACCGCGCCTGCCGCGACCTGTCCCTCATGCGGTGCAACGCTTACCGAGCTGATGCACGAGGGACGTGTGGGGTGTGCTGCCTGCTATCGCACCTTCAAGGCTCAGCTTGCCCCCTCGATCCGCGCCATGCACGGCAACGCGACGCATACAGGGCGCACCCCTGCCAAACGGGCAGACGTGCCGACGCAAGCCGCCACAAACGAGGCGCTGTGCACCAAGGAAGAAGCACTGCGCGACGCGCTGAAGCAAGCGATCGCACGCGAGGATTTTGAAAAAGCCGCAGCACTGCGCGACGAGATCCGTGCGCTGCAAGCAAAGGAGGATACGTAATGGCTTGGTATCAGGTAAAAGGAAACGACACCGACACGGTGATCTCCACGCGCATTCGTCTGGCGCGTAATATTGAAGGCTATGCCTTTGGGCACCGCCTTGACGACGAGGGCAAAAGCGCCGTCATAGATAAGATCGAGGCCGCACTTTCGGGCGAGGGCTTTACCAAGACCGACGTAGCGGCACTCCCCCCCGTTTCTGCCGAGGCCTTAGCCGAGGAGCACCTCATCAGTCCGCAATTTGCCGCCGCCAAGGGCCCGAGGGCCCTGTTTCGCAACGACGGCAAGAGCATTTACGTGATGGCACCCGAGGAGGACCATATCCGTTTGCAATGTATTCTGCCAGGCCTTGCCCTGCGCGACGCCTTCTTAGTCGCTTGTGCGACCGAGGAACGGCTGGATGCGGCACTCCCCCTTGCCTTTGACGAGCATCTCGGCTACCTCACGCACTGCCCCACCAATCTCGGCACGGGACTGCGCGCATCGGTCATGCTTTTTCTCCCTGCGCTTTCCGACAGGGGCATGATAAGCTCCCTTTCCCATCAGCTTTCCAAGCTGGGGCTGACGATCCGCGGCACGTGGGGCGAAGGCTCCTCCTCCCACGGTGCCATTTATCAGGTATCTAACCAAGTGACCTTAGGCCTTACCGAGGAGGATATTTTAAGCAAGCTGGAGGAGGCTACGGCCAGCATCATTGCCGCCGAGCGCAAGGCGCGCAGAGATATCACGGGCGAGGCTCGCCTTGTGCGTGAGGACCGCATCCACCGCGCCGAGGGCATCTTACGCTACGCGACACGCCTGTCCTCCGAGGAGCTGTTTTCGCTTTACAAGGACCTGAAGCAGGGCGTTTGCGAGGGGCTGATCACCTCGATGACAAACGAGGATCTCAACACCCTGCTCATTCACGCCCAGCCAGCGATGCTGACCTACCGTGAAGGCAGCGACCGCCTTTCCCCCTCCGCACGCGATGCAAGGCGTGCCACCTTTATCAAAAACGCATTGGAGGTGACCAAGCATGGCTAACCGCTTTACCGAAAAAGCACAAAGCACCTTAAACAGGGCCCTTGCCGCCGCGCGCGAGATGGGCCACACCTATATCGGCTCTGAGCATATTTTATTCGCCCTTGCCGCCGAGAGCGACAGCGTTGCCGCCAAGCTTCTGACCAAGCACGGCATTGACGCGGCACGCGTAAAGGCACGCATAGCAGAGCTCACGGGCACAGGCGACACGAGCAACGTTTCCCCTGCCGACATGACCCCGCGCACCAAAAAGATCATTGAAGGCTCGGCCATAGAGGCCACACGCGCAGGACACAGCTTTATCGGCACCGAGCATCTGCTCCTTTCCCTGCTTTGTGAGCGCGATGCCGTAGCGTGCACGATCCTTGCCGACCTCGGCGCCTCACCCGAGCAGCTGGCCGCCGACGTCACTGCCCTTTTGGGCGCCGCCCCCACCGCTAAGAGCGGCGGCAAGGCCGAGGGAGAAAAAAGCCCCCTTGCAGGTGCCCCGACGCTCGCCTCCTTTGGGCGTGACCTTACGGCCCTTGCGCGTGAGGGCAAGCTTGACCCCGTCATTGGCCGTGACGCCGAGACCGAGCGCGTGGTGCAGATCCTGTCGCGCCGCGGCAAAAACAACCCCTGCCTCATCGGTGAGCCGGGTGTCGGCAAGACCGCCGTGGTAGAGGGCCTTGCACAAAAGATAGCCGAGGGCGCCGTGCCCGAAACGCTGCGCGGCAAGACCGTGTTTACCCTTGACGTAGCAGGCATGATCGCAGGCGCCAAATATCGGGGCGAATTTGAGGAGCGCCTGAAAAACGTGATGGCAGAGGTCGCCAAGAACCCCGATATCATTCTCTTTATCGATGAGATCCACACCATCGTGGGAGCGGGCGCCGCCGAGGGCGCAGTTGACGCCGCCAACATCATCAAGCCCGCACTGGCGCGCGGCGAAATGCAGGTCATTGGCGCCACCACCATCAGCGAATACCGCAAAAACATTGAAAAGGACGCCGCCCTTGAGCGCCGCTTCCAGTCGGTCACGGTCGGTGAGCCCAGCACCGACGAGGCTGTTCTGATCCTCATGGGTCTGCGCGACAAATATGAGGCGCACCACAAATTAAAGATCTCCGACGAGGCCATCAACGCCGCCGTGCACCTCTCGGCACGCTATATCAACGACCGCTACCTGCCCGACAAGGCGATCGACCTCATCGACGAGGCCGCCTCGCGTCTGCGCATCTCGGCACACACCTCTCCGCCCGACCTCAAGGCGCAGGAAAAGCACTTAGAGGATCTAAAGGCTGAAAAGGAAGCGGCCGTGGCGGCTCAGGACTTTGAGCGCGCTGCCACCCTGCGCGACGAGGAAAAGGCGGCACGTGCCGCCTATGAAAGCGCGATGGAGGCCTGGAAAAACGGCGTTGGCGATACGGCCCTCACGGTTGGTGAAAACGAAATTGCCGCCGTGGTCACACAGTGGACGGGGATCCCCGTCAGCAGCCTCAAGGAGGAGGAGGGAGAGCGCCTGCTGCGCCTCGAGGAGCTGCTGAGATCGCGCGTGATCGGGCAGGACGATGCCGTATCTGCGGTGGCAAAGGCCATTCGCCGCGGCAGAATGGGCTTAAAGGACCCCCGTCGCCCCATCGGCTCTTTTATCTTCCTTGGCCCTACGGGTGTGGGCAAGACCGAGCTCACCAAGGCCCTATCCGAGCTTTTATTCGGCGACAAGGACGCCATGATCCGACTTGACATGTCGGAATATATGGAAAAGCACTCGGTTTCCAAATTGATCGGCTCGCCCCCCGGCTACGTCGGGTTTGAGGAGGGCGGTCAGCTGACCGAAAGGATCCGCCGCAAGCCCTATTCCGTGGTGCTCTTTGACGAGATCGAAAAGGCACACCCCGACGTGTTTAATATTCTCCTGCAGGTGCTGGAGGACGGGCAGCTTACCGACTCACAGGGACGGCGCGTGGACTTTAAAAATACGGTTTTGATCCTGACCTCAAACGTGGGCGCCGCTGCGCTTACGGGGCCGCGCAAGAAGGCGCTTGGGTTTACGGGCGCGAGCGAGGATATCGGCGAGAAGCGCGAGGCCGACAAACGTGTGATGGAGGCCCTGAAATCCACCTTCCGCCCCGAGTTTTTGAACCGTATTGACGATATTATCATCTTCAACAAGCTCAGCGAGGCCGACATTCACGCCATTGCCGACCTGATGCTCGGCGACGTGCAAAAACGCGCCCGTGACCTTGGCATTGCCCTTTCCTTTGACGGGAGCGTTACCAAGGCGGTGGCCGCCGAGGGCTTTGACCCCGTGTACGGTGCGCGTCCCCTGCGCCGCGCCATCGTGCGCATGGTTGAGGATGCGCTTTCGAGCGCGATGCTTGAGGGCAGCGTGCAGACGGGGGCCGCTGTACTGGCCGTGGCCGACGAAAACGGCGTGCGCTTTGTGCCGATCGACACCGCGGAAGACGCGCCGCTGACAAAAGACACCCCCGATGCCCCCGATGCCCCCACGAAGGATAGCGATAACACGTAAAAAAGATATCAAAAGCCTACCGCGATGACCCCCGCCCGATATTTCGGGCGGGGGTTTATGCTAAATTGATAATTTTAAAATTTGCGATATATCCCACACGATATGTCGCAAATTTGGATAAGATATTGATATATCCTATCAAAGGGGGCGGCCATGACTACAAAAGAAGCTGTTGCCAAACGCATCATCGAGCTATGTCAGGAAAAAAATATTGCAATCAATACGCTTGCCAATCTTTCCGGCGTTTCCCCCTCGACTGTTTACAGTATGCTCAATGAAAAAAGTCAAAACCCGGGCGTTGTTTCCTTGAAAAAGCTCTGCGACGGCTTGGATATTACGCTGCGTGCATTTTTTGATACACCCCTTTTTGATGATATTGAACAAGAAATAAAATAAAAGACAAAAAGGGGCTGCGTCATTTACGCAGTCCCTGCGCAAAAAAGCCGACGGTAGGCTTTTTTGACGCGCGGAATTTGCGGTTTTTGCCTGCAAAACAGGCAAAAATTGCGGTGTTTAGCCGCAAAGCAA
>SVSV01000006.1 GCA_015064125.1 Oscillospiraceae bacterium | reverse complement strand
GAGAGTGGTAGTGCCTACCACAACGACCTTTTCGGTTTGCGCCGTGCCGTTCACCTTCAGCACGTTCTCGTCATCGATCGTTACGGTAATACCGTCAGCGCCGTTCTCAAGCTTACCGTCGGTATCGGCAAAATCAAGCTGCTGATACAGGTTTTCGGTATTGACCTTACGCAGCTGCCATTCGTTGGGGTTCATGTTTTGGAAGCCCTGGGACACGTTACCAAGCAGTACGATGCCGGCGCAAGCGATCAGCAGCGCCACAACAACAAAGATTTTCATTTTGGTACCGGATTTCATGTTTTTCATGTTTTTTTACCTCACTTTTTACTTTAGATTTTTTAGACTTTTCATAGCCTCGCCGAAATTATCGAAAATTTGTTCTATAATTGAATTTTTTCGCCCTGCTTTCGGGCGTTGCATGGGAATCACCTCTTTCAATAAAAAAGGTGGGGAGCGAACTCCCCACCAGGTTCAATACGCTGTGGGGCAGCGTTATTGACGTAATGGAAAACATACCACAGCCCCCACTGCTGTGATATGTACGACATTAAACCGCCTTCACAGGCTCGATCTTAATGTCAAGCTTGGCCTTGCCGTTATACGCCTTCGGGAAGCTCTATAATCACCGTAGCACGGCCAAGAACCTTGATATCAACTACTTCGGCACGGCCATTAAAGCCCGGCTCGTATTCAAAACCACAATAATCATGCAACGAAATGTTGGCAATGGGAAAACGAACGAAAATCGATTCCACCTTTTGACCACTCTCTCCATCTCTCTGCTGATTGGGCGCATCCCACACCACCTGAAGCTCGCGCGCGAATTTCTGCTGTCCACCCTTTTCGTAAGAACGCTCCATTTTACCTACAACAATCCCTGTTTTCATTTTTCTTTACCTCTTTTCTTTTCTTATTTTGTCGGGATATATTCAAACACACTACCGTGTTGTTTGCTTTTTCTTAGCCGCGCATTTATAACACGTGGCAAAATTAGATATTGATTAAACTATATAGCTTCACTTCAGGTGTTACCTTTTTTTCCTTTACACTTGTAACAAATTCCAAAATTACTATCTGTCATAACATTATCAAATGCATGTATTGGCTTTGGTTCCTGACATTTCACACACAATATATGCCGAACCCCATTCCAAATACGTGGACCCGACTGAGAGAACACCACAAACCACGGTGAGCGCTCCTCATTTTTTGGCTGACCTTGCAAGTATTCTAAAGCAATATCAGTGTCATTGTTATCGCGATATTCACGAATAATATCCTCATCAATCTTATCCGCATACTTACCATGCTGCTGTATAAGCTCCATATATTTCGACGTTTGTGAAATCTTACGTTGCTCAATAATTTCAAAAAATTTTGAGGGACCGAATATATGTATGGCAGCATCAATAGCATTGCCGGCATTATTTTGAACAAAGTTCACCATTCGCTCTAAATTATAGCCTTTACCGGGCTTGCGATAAAGTGAAAGCTTTTCCGCATTTTGCAAAAATTTTTGCCAATACTCAAAACGGTGCCAAATCTTTTTCTTCGGGTTACCGCGAGCAGCAACCTCATAGCCATAATCAAGATAATTTTCCATAACACCGCAAAAGGCTTGTCCTAACGTAAGTGGGGCGGACACTTTTGTAACAGGATCCCGACCCATCAGATACTTTACAAACTCCAGCGCACGCTCATCACGTAGCTGCAGCTCGCAGCGCACCCAATACGGAATACTTTCCTTTACCTTTTCACGCTCCTCTCGGCCGCGCATCTTTGCCAAACGCTCCGCGAGCTTATCATAAATACGCACCAATAAAAGTGACTTCGGTGAACCGATATCACACGATAAACCATTAGTCGATTCTATAACCTGTGCATAATCGGTCTTGGCGCGGTATTTGTGATTGCGCGGTCGCGTATCGTCGCAAATGCGCTCGATATCCAAAAGACCCGTAAAATCATCATAAGCAATATCCAAACGCGTCAGCTTCATCATATTTTCAGGCTTCATCAAAGCCTCAAAAATCAAATCATAGCTTTTATGCGTTGATTCACTTTCAAAAGTACGACAACCTTGGCCCGAAAATTCACACCAAACGTTATCTTGCACGCCTCCAAAGTGAATTGAAATAGATCCGTTATAATAACGAGCACCATAACCACGAATGCCGCGATCCATCAACTGCCACCCGGAAGTAATACCTATAAGCTCCATCACATCCTCAGGAAACAGCTTTTTGCTTGTAAACGAAAGCCAGTCAATAAGAATACCGTTTTTATGCTCCATTTTTTACGGTACCCCCTACAACATTGTTTTTAAGATTTGTACCCCCCTGTTAGCGGGGGGGGGCACCGCCCGTCCCTCGCCGCGCTCCGCGCGGCTCAGAACGGGCATTTTTCAACTCTCAATAACTCCTTCGACTTTCTAAAATAGATTTTAACATTCAAATATATTTATATTTTCAATATAACTTGTAGACAAGCCGCAGAAAATGTGGTATACTAATTTAATAATGGCAGAAACGGAGATGGGTATATGGCGCCGACGATCATCAATATCACGCCCGGCGGGTATGCCGCCAACTGCTATCTTGTCATCAAGGGCACCGATGCGGTGCTGATCGATTGCACGGCACGCGCCCCCGACGTGCAAGAGGCACTTGCCGAGCAGGGTGCCACGCTGCGCGGCATTTTGCTCACGCATGCTCACTTCGACCACATGCTCACGCTTGATGCCGTAAAGCGCGAAGCAAACGTCCCCGTTTATCTTGCCGCAGGTGACAAGGACCTGCCCGCAGACGGCGAGAAGAACGCCCACACGGTGTTTTTCGGCACCCCGAGATCCTACCCCGCCCCTGACGTGCTCTTTGGCGATGGAGAAACGCTTTCGTTTGGTGAGCTTGCTCTTGTCAGCATGCTGACCCCTGGGCACACACGCGGCTCGGCGCTCTTCCTTTGTGAGGGCGCAGCCTTTACGGGCGACACGATCTTTGCCGCAGGCTACGGGCGCTTTGACCTGTACGGCGGCGACGGTGCGGCGCTTGTCAGCTCACTTGAAAGGATCGCCACACTGCCGCGGGATACCGTGATCTATCCCGGACACGGCCCACATGCCGAGCTCGGCGCAGCACTTGATAATCTGTTTTAAACTTGTTTTGAAAGATAGAGGTACACTATGGACACAAAAGCACTTGCAGCACTGTTATTCCCGAACGTGACGAAAACACCCGAGGATATGGAAGCACTCTTCCCTGCGCGCACGCTTCCCGAGGGGGCGGTGGTTTCGCGTATGGCACCCAGCCCCACGGGCTTTGTGCACCTTGGCAATCTCGTACAGGGCCTGACCTCCGAGCGCATGTGCCACCAATCGGGCGGAACGCTTTTCCTGCGCGTGGAGGACACCGACGCCAAGCGCGAGGTGCCGGGTGCCGTCGAGGTGCTGATCGAATCCCTAAAGCACTACAGCATCCTCTTTGACGAGGGCGCTACGGTCGATGGCGACAACGGCATATACGGCCCTTACCGCCAGCGTCAGCGCGCCGCTATCTATCACGTATACGCAAAGCAGCTCGTCGAGCAAGGCATGGCCTACCCTTGCTTTTGCACCGAGGAGGAGTTAGCCGACATTCACGCCCGTCAGGAGGCCGAAAAGGCCAACTACGGTTATTTTGGCAAATGGGCCGTATGGCGAGACCGCCCCATGGCAGATATTGAACAGGCGCTTGCAAAGGGTATGCCGTGGGTGCTGCGCTTCCGCTCTACGGGCTCGCTTGAAAACAAGATCAGGTTTACCGACCTCATCAAGGGCAACCTCGAGCTGACCGAAAACGACATCGACCACGTGCTGCTGAAATCCGATGGGATCCCCACCTACCATTTTGCACACGCAGTGGACGACCACCTCATGCACACCACGCACGTGGTGCGCGGTGACGAGTGGCTACCCACCCTGCCGTTCCATTTACAGCTTTTCCGTGCCCTTGGCTTCAAGCCCCCCAAATATCTGCACATCGGGCCGCTGATGAAGATGGACGGTGACTCCAAGCGTAAGCTTTCCAAGCGCAAGGACCCCGAGCTTGCCCTCACCTATTACCGTGAGGCAGGCTTCCCCGTTGCATCGGTTTACGAATACCTGATGACGGTCCTGAACTCAAACTTTGAGGAATGGCGCCGCCAGAATCCCGATGCCCCCATTGACAGCTTCAAGTTCTCCTACAAAAAAATGAACCCCGCAGGCTCGCTCTTTGATGCCGCCAAGCTGCGCGACGTTTCCAAAAACGTCATCTCGCGCATGTCGACCGACCGTATCTATGAGGAGACTGTCGCCTGGGCAAAGGATTACGACACGGCACTTTACGAGCATCTGACCGCAGACGAGCCTTATGCCAAAGCCATCCTCGCCATCGGCCGCGGCGGCAAAAAACCGCGCAAGGACTTTGCTGTCCTCGGTGACGTGCGCCCCTATCTTGACTTCTTTTACGACGACTGGTTCACCGTGACCGACTCTTATCCCGATCAATTTGAAAAGGCCGATATCAAGGCGGCGCTTGAGGGCTTTTTAAAGACCTTTGATGAAAGGGACGATATGAACGTATGGTTTGATAAGATCAAGCGTGTGGCCGAGGGGCTGGGCTTTGCCTCGGATATGAAGGCCTACAAGGAGAATCCCGACGCCTACCGCGGAAACGTGGCGGACGTGAGTATGTTCCTGCGCGTGGCTGTTACGGGCCGTCAGAATTCGCCCGACATGTATGCCGCCATGCAGGTGCTGGGACGCGAGCGCGTGCTGGCACGCATTGAAAAAATGATCGATAGCTTAAAATAACAGAGGTAATAATATGGAAGAGATCATCAGCAGTAATTTTATACACGACATCATTGACAAGGATCTGCAGGAAAACCCCTCCTTGAAGATCCACACGCGCTTTCCCCCCGAGCCCAACGGCTATTTGCACATCGGCTCTGCCAAAGCAATTATGATCAACGTGGAGACCGCGCAAAAATACGGCGGCCTTTTCAACCTTCGCTACGACGACACCAACCCCACCAAGGAGGATACCGAATTTGTCGATTCGATCTACGAGGACCTTTGCTGGCTGGGGGCCACCCCCACGGGCGGTGTGTTTTACGGCTCCGATTACTTTGACAAGTGCTACGAATTTGCCGTAAAGCTGATCAAGGACGGTAAGGCGTACGTGTGCGACCTCTCTGCCGAGGAGCTGCGCCAAACACGCGGAACGCTCACACAAAAGGGCACCAACAGCCCCTACCGTGACCGCACGGTAGAGGAAAACTTAGACCTCTTTGAGCGTATGAAGAACGGCGAATTCCCCGACGGCTCAAAGACCCTGCGCGCCAAGATCGATATGTCCTCCCCCAACATGAACATGCGCGACCCCGCCATTTACCGCATCGTGCGCGCACATCATCACCGCCAGGGCGACAAGTGGTGCATCTATCCCCTTTACGACTACGCGCACCCCATCCAGGACGCACTTGAGGGCATTACGCACTCGCTTTGCTCGCTGGAATTTGAAAATCACCGTCCGCTCTACGAGTGGGTGATCGACAATATCGGCTTTGAGCAGAAGCCCAAGCAGCGCGAATTTGCACGCCTCAATATCACCAACACCGTCATGTCCAAGCGCTATTTGCGCTCTCTGGTCGAGAACGGCATGGTGGATGGCTGGGACGACCCGCGTCTGCCCACCATCTGCGCACTGCGCCGTCGCGGCTATACCCCCACCTCGATCTTCCGCTTCGTGCGCGAGGCGGGTGTGTCGAAGGCCGATAGCCTGGTTGACATCAGCATGCTTGAGCACTGTATCCGTGATGAGCTGGGCGAGACCGCACCCCGTCGTGTGGCCATTGAAAGGCCGATCCTGCTGGAGATCACCAACTACCCTGCCGACAAGGAAGAAAGCTTCCTGCTCCCCAACCACCCCCAGAAGCCCGAGCTTGGTACGCGCGCGCTTCCCTTCACACGTGAGATCTATATCGACGCCTCTGACTTTGCCGAGGTGCCGCCCCCTAAATTCTTCCGTCTGAAGCCCGACGGCGAGGTGCGCCTGATGGGTGCGTATATCATTCGCTGCAATGAGATCATCAAGGACGCACAGGGGAATATCGAGCGTATTCTCTGCACCGCCGACCTTGAAACGCGCAACAACATGCCCGCCGACGGACGCAAGATCAAGGGTACCATTCACTGGCTTTCGGCCAAGTATGCGAAGGACACCACCCTGATGCTTTACGAAAACCTCCTGACCATTGAAAACCCTGCCGATCTGCCCGAGGATAAGACCTACAACGATTATCTCAACCCCAATTCCCTCACGCGTGTAGAGGGTGCGAAGATCGAGCCCTCTCTTGCTGATGCCAAGCCCGGTGAAAAATTCCAGTTTGTGCGCAACGGCTATTACTGCGTTGACAGCAAGCACGCGGGTGTTTTCAACCGCGTGGTCGGCCTGAAGGACAGCTTTCCCAAAAAATAAGACCGCAAGCACGGTCGCGCGCGACCGCCGTGCGTGACCGTTTGCGCAAAAAAGCGCTTGATGCGAATTCGCATCAAGCGCTTTTTCATTATTCCTTCGTATCAAAGAACCCCTTGAAGGCCGATACCGCATTGGCAACAAACGCGGCGGCGCGGAAGGGCACGAGCGATGCCTTCGTCAGGCGCGTAAACACCTCGCGCCGCACAGCAGAGCGCTCTGCCTCCACGGCCTCACGCTTACGGCAAAGGCCCTTCAGGGTACGCGGCACCTGCTGCGGCACGATCTGACCGGGCAGCAGGTCAGCTTGTGATGCCTGCGGCAAAAAGCGCGCTGTCACCGTACGGTGTGGCGCGTGCACGTAGCAAAGAGGCTTATCGCACACGACGTCAGTATCGTGTGTGCAATGATAGCCGTAGGTCGCACGTGTCAAAATTTCCTCGCCGCGACGGATATCCAGCTTTTTGGCACCGTTTGAGGTCGGCAGAATAAAGCTCTCAGTGATCAGCAGATCCTCACCCTCAAGCAGATTCACCCCATAATGGGCATTAAAATCAGCGGCACTCAAGGGGTTTCCCGCCTGCTTTGCCCAGACCACCAGCGTGCTTTGCGGTGGCAGCGTATAGCCGTCAAGCGACAGCACGCGATCCTGTGTTGGCACGGCTCTGACACCAAGGGCACGCCAAGCGCCAAGCGAATAGCCCTTCAGATCGACGGTGCGCTGGGTGTGATTGTAGATCTCCACGTAAGCAAAGGGATTTTCTACCATGGCGCCACCATGCTCCACCGCAGACGTAAGGGGCATCAGCTTCGTCACGGTGAGGGGCGAAATCATGACATATCCCGTGTCGGCATAGCGCTCCTTGCCGCAATTGCCCGACACGACAGCGACCACGCGATGTCCCCTCGGCACGTCAGGCAAGCGGCGTGACACCGTACGCACCTCGCCCGCGGCGAGCTTACCGACGTGCACCTCCTCAAAGGGGGCCAGGCGCCGCAGGGTAAACGCATTTTCATCCGTCAGGTACAGATCGACCGTCACGTCTGTTAACACCTTGTCGCTCGTATTTTTTACGCTTGCCAGCACGACGTGCGGATGCTCGGCATCCTCGCTGATGCCGTATTGCAGCTTTTGAAGCGTAAGCGCATCCCTGCCCTCTACAAAAATAGGAGCGGTTACGGTATAGGTATTCGCACCCGTAATGCGCAGGTAATAATAATCAAAATCAGGGGGGAGCTCCAGGCGCCAGCAGAATTCCGAGAGTGCGCCTGCCTCCACCTCGGCCACCACGATGCTATCCTCTGCCAGCAGCTCAAGGCGGCCGATACCGCCCTCGTGCTCGGTGGTGACGTTGATCTCCACGTCAAGCTGTGTGGGGGCGTGCAGAACCGAGCCCAGCCACTCCCCATTGACACGGTAAAACACGCGCATGGTGCGGTCGTTGGTGGTATAGGTGCGACGGCGGCGCATACCGTCAAGAATATTCTCGCGTGTGAGTGCCGGTGCCAGCACAAAGCCCATACCGCCCGAGGCGCCCCAGTCGGCACCGTGGTTATCCTCATTGAAAAGCGGCCCCAATCGCCAGCCCTTGGCAAGTGCGAGTGCATAGCCCTGATGGTACCTTGCAGCATTCATCTCATAGAGCGCGTAGATCCCTCGCAGTGCCTCACCAAAGGGATGAAATTCATTGGCGTCACCCCACGCATCCTCGGGATGATTGAACATACCGATCCCCTCGGGATGCTGCGCCAGCTGCGCATTAAAGGCAGGCAGATCGACACCCTCCGGGTCCTGGCAGATCCACTTGGTATTGAGAACATTGATATGTCCCCATATGCCCGTCACATCGTGCCAGGTCATTTCAAAGCCGTAAAGGGCGGCAAATTTACCGGGAGCATCATAACGATCGGCGATCGCACGCTGCGCCTCGTAATCCTCGGGCGCAAAGCAATGCGAGTGATCGGTAACCGCAAAATAATCCATATGCGAGCGATCGCGCGCATACAAATACGCCTCCTCGGGGGTACCGCGTCCGTCGGAATCAGCGGTGTGGCTATGCACCTGACCGCAAAACAGGCTCATTTCCCTGCCGTCACTGATCGCAAAATCATATTTTTCATAGGTTCGATTGCCGCGCATGTCACGCAGCGTGATCTCCACCGTATGCGTGCCATAGGCAAGCTCCTTGGCGGTATAGCGAACCTGTCCTTGCTCCCACGTGGCGTGCTCCGACACGTTCAAGCCGTCAAGACAGAGCGCGCAGATGCCAAGATTGACATCGGATATGTCATAATACGCAATAGAGATCTCAGGCGAAAATTCATTTTCAAGCACCTGATAGGGTGCGGGACTGCAGCAAAGGATCTCGGGGCCGCAGTTATCACAGATGGCGCTGACAAGCGGTTTCTCCGCCGAGCCGAGGGCTGCGGCATAAAGGCCACCCTGCACCTCGATATAGTAATACAGCGCCTCGCCCAAGCGCGACACCTTAGAAAAGGGTAACACAACGGTAAAATAGCCGTTGGTATCCATTGTCGCCACAAAGGACTCGTAGCGTGCGCCTATGCGCAAAAAGACCCTTGCAGTGCTCACGGTGCCGCCGCCGATGACGGCAAAGGAAATACGTGCATCGCCGTCAGCAAGATAGGTGCGCGCCTGCGGCAGGATCGGCAGCACGGCAGGTGCCTCGCAGCATGTAAAATCAACCTCGCTCTGCCATTCACCGAGAAACCCCGGGGTAGGATAGCCCTTGGGGGTTATCAGCTGCCCCTCGCGCGGTGTGGCAGAGGAAAACTGCCAGACTGCAGACATTCGGTAACGCGAATCGCGTTGCTCAGGCGTGTACAGGGGCTTTACGGCATACACTGCCTCATCGACCCCCTTACCGTGCGGCACAACAAACAGGCCATCGCCAAAATGATTGCGGCCAAACACAACGCCACCCTCGGGGCAATCCTCGGCAGGCACCACGGGTACAAAGAAATACAGCGGCTGACGGGCAGAAAGCTCGGCACACGCCATAGGAAATTTTGTTTCATATGCAGTAAAGATCGCCGCCAGCGCCTCCTGCCTGCTTTTCTCGGTAACGGGCTCCCCTACAAAGAAAAGCGCACAGGTGCTTTGGATGGGCAACATATTTCGCCCTTCCTCCTCAGCCAAGCGCGTGCGACGGTGCGTACCGTCAGGTGACACCGTCAAAAGATCGAAGAAGAACAGATCAAGCGGTGCATCACTCACGTTCTTAAGCTCAAGATACGGTGCGTAAGGGGGCGCACAAACAGCAGATTCCGTTATTACCAAGGGGGGCAAGAGATCGGGGGCGCAAAGCGGCACGGTAAAGGCGGCGCTTTCGTCGTTATCCTTCAGGAAACGGTACGTAAGGCGATCACCCACCGTGTGGGACGCCTCGATCGTTGCTGACAGGACAGTATAGCTCTGCTCGGCGCGATAGCCGTCACAGGGGTGCATGCGCACCTTGCCGCTATACGGCTTTTCACCCATCACTTCAAATAAAAGATATACACTCGGCAGGATTCCCTCCTCCGGCACCAGCAGCTGAAGCGTCAGAGGCTTGCCGCAAAATGCCCGACACGCGGGGGCATGCACAAATTCACGAAATTCCATACGCGCTCCTTTCCCGCCTTACAGCGGCAATAAAGAAAACAAGGGGACCAACACGATGGGCAAGAACATCGCAGGCAGCATATTCATCACCTTAATGCGCGTGACACCCAGCAAATTGGTGCCGATCGCCACCACCAGCAATGATCCAACAGCGATCATCTCACCCGTCACGGCGGCAGGGATCGCACCGCCTGCAAGCACCGCCAGAAGCGTAAAGGATGCTTGTACCACAAACACCGACACGGCCGACAGCGCCACGCCAACGCCGAGCGTGGTGGCAAACACCGTCGCCGAAACCATATCGATCAGACCCTTTGCGTAATAGGTGGTATGCACGTGGCTGATACCGCTTTCAATGGCACCCGTCACGGTCATGGCGCCCACGCAAAACAAAAGCGTTGCGGCCACAAATCCCTCGGCAAGGCCGCCGCCCTCACGCTTGAAGCGACGCTCAATGGCGGCGCCGAGGCGCCCTACCAGCGCGTCAAGATCGGCAAGCTCACCAAGGAAGGTGCCGATGGCCATCGAAACGATCACGACCAGCACGTTGCCCATTTTCAAAGCACCTGAAATACCGATCAGGATCACGCAAAGACCCATCGCACGCATCACGCTATCCGTAATGCTGCCCTTTGCCCTGCCATCGCCTTTATTTTTACCGATACAGCGGCACAGCTTGCCGATCAGCACGCCCACAAGGGAGCCGATCAGCACCAGCACCGTATTTACAATCGTCCCCCAAAGGGCCCAGCTCGTCATGAAAATGACCTCCAAAAGCAATAAGATGTATATACATGTAGTATAGCACCGCACGAAAAAAATTGCAAGGCGAAATTAAAAAAGTGTGACAATTTATGATGCACAAAAGCCCCACGCGAGGCGGGGCTGCCCCTGCTTGGAGCGCCAAAAAGGGCCGCCCGACCGGGCGACCTGCTCTTGCTTTTCGGAAGATGCTCCTGCGGAGATCCCCAAGCACTATGTGCTTGGATGAAGAGCCGCTGCGCGATTCTTCCATCTTCGATTCTCCTTGGGGCACCAAAAAGGGCCGCCCCACTGGGCGACCCTTTTTGTGTGGTGCTCCTGCGGAGATCCCCAAGCACTATGTGCTTGGATGAAGAGCCGCTGCGCGGTTCTTCCATCTTCGATTCTCCTTGGAGCGCCAAAAAGGGCCGCCCCACTGGGCGACCCTTTTTGTATGGTGCTCCTGCGGAGATCCCCAAGCACTATGTGCTTGGATGAAGAGCCGCTGCGCGGTTCTTCCATCTTCGATTCTCCTTGGAGCACCAAAAAGGGCCGCCCCACTGGGCGACCCTTTTTGTATGGTGCTCCTGCGGAGAATCGAACTCCGGACACCTTGATTAAAAGTCAAGTGCTCTACCGGCTGAGCTACAGGGGCTTTCATTGCACCCGTATATCATACCATAAGAAAAGAGATTTGTCAACACCTTTTTTCCCTTTTTTAGTTTTTTGAGCACAAAATATTTCACGTTTTCGGCATCAGCGGCCGCAAAGGCGATCGGCAAGCAGACGCACGTGCTCAGGCAAAAGCCCGGGGAGGGCCGCATCGTCATCCTCGCTTTCAAGAATCGAATTGCGCATCATACGGGTCAGCATTTTTGCAAAAAAACCGCGCTGGCGCGACACACTCAGCTCGCCCCCGAAATATACCACCTCGTCGGCTGTATCGAGCAAGGCGCGCGGAAACAGCATCTCGGCATAATTTTCAAATTGATCGGCAAAGGCGCACAGCAAAAAAAGCGTGTGCGGCAAAGCCGCAAGCGCCGCGCCGTGCTCGGCTACGTAAAGGCGCAGTGCACGCGGCAATTTCCCCATACGTACCGACCCGCCAAGCACCACATGATCAAAGCCTGTGGGGTCGGGGGCGGTCAGTGAAAGATCCGCAACCGTCACCTCGTGATGCGGCAGATGTGCCGCGAGTAATTGACACATCTCGTTTGAACAACCGGTTTTACCTGCAAAAGCAATCAAGATCTTCATCGTTTTTCCTCACAAATGATATTATTATCAGTTTACCACATTTTGGAGCAAAATGGAAGAGAAAAAAGAAATTTTATCGCGTTGACAAACGGCGATAAAAGATATATAATAATAGGTAGATCGTTATCCACCAACGCAAGGAGATACGCCATGTCGGAAATTGAAAAAAAGATCAGGGCGCTGCGAGAGGAAGTCGCTTATCACGCGGCACGCTATTACCGCGACGACGCGCCCGAAATATCTGATTTTGCATACGACCGTATGTATGCCGAGCTGCTGGAATTAGAGGCCGCACACCCCGAATTCTTTGATGCCAGCTCCCCCACCCAGCGCGTGGGCAACGCGCCATTGAGCAAATTTGAAAGCGTAACACACACCACCGCCATGAACTCGCTTTCCGACGTATTTTCCTTTGAGGAATTGGGAGAGTTTCTTTCACGCATGGAGCAAGCGCTTCCGCAACCCGTGTATTCGGTCGAGCCCAAGATCGACGGCCTTTCAGTATCACTTCGCTATGAAAACGGCAAGCTCGTAACGGGGGCCACGCGCGGCGACGGCATCACCGGTGAGGACGTGACACAAAACGTGAAAACCATCAACACCGTGCCCCTTTCCCTGACTGACCCCTTATCGCTTACCGTGCGCGGCGAGGTCTATATTCCCCGTGCCACCTTTGAGAGCCTGAACGAAAAGCGCGAGGCCGAGGGACAGCCCCTGCTTGCAAACCCCCGCAACGCTGCGGCCGGGTCACTGCGACAGCTTGACCCCCGTGTGGCCGCCGAACGCGGACTTGATATTTTTATATTTAACCTCCAGGAGGGGGCGCTGTATCAGGATGCTCACGCCCCGACCTCACACACCGAAACGCTCTCGCGCCTTTCCGAGCTCGGCTTTAAGGTCTTGATGCACACCACTAAGGCCACCACCCGTGAGGCGGTTTTTGCACACATCGAAAGGCTTGGCGCCATGCGCGATGACCTGCCCTATGACATTGACGGTGTGGTGATCAAGATCGACGATCTTACCGCCCGTCAAGCACTCGGCGAGGGCACCAAAACACCGCGTTGGGCAGTGGCTTATAAATTTCCGCCCGAGCAAAAGAAGACTACCCTCACAGACATTGAAATTGCCGTAGGGCGCACGGGTGTGCTCACCCCCACTGCCATTCTTTCCCCCGTACGGCTTGCCGGCACGACGGTATCGCGTGCCACGCTGCACAACGCCGATTTTATCGCCGAGAAAAATATTATGCTGGGCGACACCGTGACCGTGCAAAAGGCAGGCGACATTATTCCTGAGGTGGTCTGCGCGCACCCCGAGCTGCGCTGCGGCGACGAGCGACCCTTCAGCATGCCCACGCATTGCCCCTCTTGCGGCGAGGCGGTCTCACGCGACAATGACGACGGCGCCGCCGTGCGCTGCACAAACAGCGCCTGCCCCGCACAGCTTTCACGCGGCATTGAGCATTTTGCCTCTAAAAACGCAATGGATATCGAGGGACTTGGTCCGCAGGTCGTAGAGCTGCTGCTGAAAAACGGCCTCATCGGCAATATCGCGGACCTCTATACCCTGCGCGCTGACGACATCGCCACCTTGGAGCGCATGGGTGAGCGCTCAGCCGAAAATCTCATCAAGGCGATCGCTGCCTCAAAGCAGGCAGGGCTTGAGCGCCTGGTGTTTGCCCTTGGCATCCGCGGTATCGGCCAAGTGGCCGCCACCGCCCTTGCCGCCAGATACAAGACCCTTGATGCACTCATGGCCGCCACCAAGGACGAGCTGGTGCAGATCGAGGATTTTGGCGAGATCACGGCTGATTACGTGGTGGATTTTTTCTCCCATTCCCAAAATCGCGCCCTTTGTGAGCGCCTGATGGCAGCAGGACTTTTGACCGAGGCCGTGGCCGCCCCCACGGGTGACACACTGACAGGGCTCACCTTTGTGCTCACCGGGACCCTACCCACCCTCTCGCGCGATGAAGCAAGCGACCTGATCCGCAAGGCCGGGGGCAAGGTAGTCTCCTCGGTATCGAAAAAGACCTCCTTCGTTGTGGCAGGCGAAGCCGCAGGCTCCAAGCTCACCAAGGCACAAGCCTTAGGCATCAACGTCATTGACGAGGCAGCCCTGCTGCAAATGCTGCAAGCATAAGCAGGCTCTATGCAAGCATGCCAAACTGCTATCGTCGGCCGCGCGTTTATTCACTGTTTATTCATATATTTGTACTATCATATATAGGTTAAATCATCATACCTCTTCATAAAAGGATACGACATGGAAAAAAATAAGCTTTCACTGGTGCTGCGCGGTATTCTGATCGGCTTTGCCAGTCTTGGTGTGCCCGGCCTCAGTGCCAGCACCATTGCCATCGTGCTGTTCGTATATTACGACATGATCTATGCGATCAGCCACATTTTCAGCCAGCCCAAAAAGAGCATTACCTTTTTGCTGTTTTTGCTGACAGGCTATGGCATTGGCTGTCTTGGCGGCGCGTGGGCGGTCAACACGCTATATATTTACTATCCCATCCCCGTGATCGCCGCCGTGCTTGGCTTTTTGATCGGCAGCGTGCCGCGTATGGCCGCTGACAGCAAGGAGGACTTCAAGCACTGGCCAAACTGGGTGATCATGGTGACGGTGGCTTCCCTGTTTTTGATCTATGCCATGGTGATCACGGGCGGCGACTCGGTTTCGTTTGAGACGATCTCCTTCCCCGCCGACCACATTAAAATTCTGATCGTGGGTATCGTGACCTCCACCACGCTGGTGATCCCCGGGGTGGACTTCGCCGTCACTCTGATGGCCCTCGGCTATTACTACGCCTTTATCGATCTGGTGGGCAACTTCGCCGCCCTGAACCTATCGCGCATCATTCTGCTGGCCGCATATCTGATCGGCTACGGCATTGGCTCCTTCGCCCTTTCCAAGGGCCTTCGATATCTCATCAAGCGCTTCCCCCGTCAGCTGCACTGCGTAAACCTTGCCATGGTCGCCGTAGCGCCGATCATCGTGGTGAAAAAGTGCCTGATCGACAATCCCAACGAAAAGACCATGCTCCACAACATCACATGGAAGGCTTGGGTATGGGCATTTATCATGTTTGCCGCAGGCTACTTTGCCTTTACGTGGGTACCGATGCTCTGCCGTTATCTCGGCCTTGTTCCAAAGCACACCGAAACCGTGCAGCTGGCCGAAAACATTGCTGCACGCACCGACGTGACGATAGAGGACGCCCTGCAGGAGATCGCCCCCCAAAAGGCAGAAAATGCACCCTGCGTGTCGCCTGCCCCCCCGCCTGTCGAGGACCCGTTTGCTGACAAATGACCCTTTATAATAGCAAAAAGAGCAAGCGCCGAGGACATGCCTCACGCTTGCTCTTTTTAAATGAAAAACGCCTACGGACACCGTAGGCGTTTTTCGTTTCATTACTTATACTTACGCTTGCGTGCAGCTTCAGACTTCTTCTTACGCTTTACGCTGGGCTTTTCGTAATGCTCTCTCTTGCGAAGTTCGGCAAGAACACCGGAACGTGCGCACTGACGCTTAAAGCGACGCAGAGCACTGTCAAGGGACTCGCCCTCCTTCAGTTTCACTTCTGCCATTTTCTATATCCCTCCCCTCGCGGTTGCAAAACAACAATCTTTTTTTATTATACACATTTTCATGCGCGGTGTCAAGTGGTTAGACACATTTTTTGTAAATTTTATCTGACCACCAGATTGACGATCTTATCGGGCACCACAATTTCCTTGACGGTGGTCTTCCCTTCAATGGCGGCAGCCACGCGTGCATCGGCCTTGGCAAGCGACAGCGCGGTCTCCTTATCGGCGCCCTTGGGCATTGTAACAACGCCCCTGAGCTTACCGCAGACCTGCACGGCAACCTCTACCACAGAAAGCTCGGTCTTAGCCTCATCATAGGTGGGCCATGCGGCAAGCGAGCAGAAGCCCGTGCCGCCGGCCTGCTCCCAGAGCTCCTCGCACACGTGCGGTGCAAAGGGACAAAGGAGCGCGAGCAGCGTCTTCAGCTCATCGACCGTGAGATGGCCGACCTCATCGATCTCATTCAGAAGCGTCATCATCGCGGCAATGGCAGTGTTGAACTTCATTTCCTCAATATCCGACGTGACCTTTTTAATGGTACGGTGGAACGGGGTCTCCAGCTCCTTCGTAACGCCCTCTCCCTTGGCCTTATCAAGCAGCTGCACCACGCGGTCAAGGAAGCGCTTACAGCCGCGCATGCTGCTCTCCGACCAGGGAGCGGCAGAGGCGTAATCGCCCATAAAGAGAATGTATACACGCAGGGTATCTGCGCCGAAGGTATCCACCACGTCGTTGGGATCTACCACGTTGCCGCGGGACTTGGACATCTTCTGCCCGTCAGGACCGAGAATAAGGCCCTGCGCGGTGCGCTTGGCATAGGGCTCAGCAGTCGGGACCACGCCGATATCGTAAAGGAACTTATGCCAGAAGCGGCTATAAATAAGGTGACGCGTGACGTGCTCCATGCCGCCGTTATACCAGTCGACGGGCAGCCAGTATCTGAGCTTTTCGGGGTCGGCGAGGCAATCGGCGTTCAGCGGGTCGATATAGCGCAGGAAGTACCACGACGAGCCTGCCCACTGGGGCATAGTATCGGTCTCACGCTTCGCGGCACCGCCGCACTTGGGGCATTTGCAATTCACAAAGCTCTCGATTTTCGCCAAGGGCGATTCACCGCCCTCACCGGGAGCAAAGTTTTCAACGGGGGGCAAACGGAGCGGCAGCTCCTCATAGGGCACGGCCACCATACCGCACGTGGGACAATGCACCACGGGGATCGGCTCACCCCAATAGCGCTGACGGTTAAACGCCCAGTCCTTCATCTTATACTGTACGCCTGCCTCACCGACGCCAAGCCTTTCAAGCTCCTCTATCATACGGGCGATCGAGGTCTTCTTGTCGGTCAGACCGTTGAGGAATTGCGAGTTGACCATCTCGCCGTCGCCTGCATAGGCCTCCTTGGTGATATCTCCGCCCTTGATCACCTCAATGACGTCAATGCCGAACTTGGTGGCAAAGGCGAAATCGCGCTCGTCATGTGCGGGCACGGCCATAATGGCGCCCGTGCCGTAGCCCATCATGACGTAATCGGAAATATAGATCGGGATCTCCTTGCCCGTGATGGGATGAATGGCGGCAAGGCCTTCAATTTTTACGCCCGTTTTATCCTTGTTCATCTGCGTGCGCTCAAACTCGGTCTTCTTTGCGCAGGCCTCGCGGTATGCGTCAAGGGCTGCCACGTTGGTGATGCGATCACGGTATTTGTCAAGCACGGGGTGCTCGGGAGCCATCACCATAAAGGTCACGCCAAAGAGCGTATCGGGACGGGTGGTATAGATGCGCAGCTTCTCCTCAGTGCCCGAAAGCGAGAAATTGACGAATGCACCCGTTGATTTGCCGATCCAGTTGACCTGCTGCATCTTCACATTGGGCAGATAGTCTACCTCCTCGAGGCCCTTTAAAAGCTTATCGGCGTAGGCGGTGATGCGCAGATACCAAACGTCCTTGGATTTCTGCACGATATCGCTATGGCAGATATCACACTTGCCGCCCTGCGAATCCTCATTGGAAAGCACGACCTTACAGGAGGGGCAGTAATTGACCAGCGCGGTATCGCGGAACACGAGCCCGTTTTCAAACATTTTCAGGAAGATCCACTGTGTCCAGCGGTAATACCCCTCCTCGGTGGTATCGACCACGCGCTCCCAGTCAAAGGAGAAGCCTACACGGCGCAGCTGCTGTGTGAACCTGGCAATGTTATTATCGGTCACCTGACGGGGGTGGATACCCGTTTTGATGGCATAGTTCTCGGTAGGCAGGCCGTAGGCATCAAAGCCGATGGGGAACAAGACGTTATACCCCTCCATGCGGCGCTTGCGGCTGATGACCTCGAGGCCCGAGTAGGCCTTGATATGCCCGACGTGCATGCCTGCACCGCTGGGGTACGGAAATTCTACCAGACCGTAGAATTTTTTACGGCTGTCGTTGTCCTTGGCGTGGAAAATGCCCGCCTTGTCCCATTTTTCCTGCCATTTCTTTTCAATAGCGGCGAAATCGTATCTCATAGTTACTCCTCGGTCGTTTCTTTGTATAATTTATCAAGATTGAAAAACTCACGTGATTCACGGTCGAACACGTGCACCATCACAGTGCCGTAATCGACGATCTGCCACGAGCGCGTGCCAACGCCGTCGGCGTGCAAAGGATGCACGTCACGAAGCGAGAGCTTATATTCCAGCTCATCTGCCAGCGCCTTGACGTGGGGCGCTGAGGTGCCTGTGGCAAGCACCAGAAAATCGGTAATATCACTGCGACCCTGCACTGAGATCACCGCAATATTCGCAGCCTTTTTGCTATCAAGGATCGCGCGGCAGGCCTCGGCCAGCTCCTGCGCGCTCGCGTTTGCCAGCGAGGGCAGCTGCTCGCCCACCATCATTTCTTCACTCATACTCAAGCTTCCTTTCGGGGAAAAATCATTTTGGCGGCAAAGCTACGCGCCGCCAGCGTATCGGCACACGTCGGTGCGCCCTCGGCGGCAAGTGCCGCCAGCGTATCATCAAAGGACAACAGCAGGATCTGCCACAAATGGCGAAGACGTGCCGTCATATCCATTTTTTCGGGCTCTGCTTCAAAAAAGGCACGGCGCAATGCCACGCAATCGGCAAAGGTGCGCCCCGGCTCGATATAATCAGCCAGATACAGCAGCGCCTCGGGGAGCGTCATATCGGCGTGCCCTGTGGTATGCCAACGCACAGCCGACAGCACCGTGGGCGTTGCAAAGGCAGAAAATTCAGCCGCGATCACAAGCGGCGCGGTGATGCCGTGCCAGATCTTGGGGCTTGCGGCCTCATCGGGGCGCAATGCAATAGCGTGTGCCCTCATAAACGCCTCGGCCCTGTTTTGCGGCCACTCCTTGGTGATATCGTGCAGCAGCGCCGCGGCACGCAGCTCGACAGCGCTCTCGGGCAGATACAGCGCGGCCAGCACAGCGACGGCTTGCTCCACACCCAGCGTGTGGGAAAAGCGATATTGCGACATGCTCTTGCCCACGCAGGCACGCAGGCTGTCAAGCGCGGCGGTCGTGATACTCTTACACATAAAGCCCCTCTTTTTCAATATAGGCGGCCACGGCCTCGGGCACCATGTCGGTAAGCGATCTGCCCATCGCCACGCGCTCACGCACGGCGGTAGAGGAAACGTCCACAAATTCCATCGGGATACGCCGCACGATCTTGCCGTACTTAGAAAGATACGCGCTGTTTTTGGCGATGATCTGCCCCTCGATCACGGGGTCGTTTTCGCGGCGCATATACACAGGATAGCAAAGACGAAAGATCTCCTCGGGCTCACGCCATTGATCAAGCGTCAGCATCATATCGGTGCCCATGAGCAAAAACAGGCATCTGTCCTGTGCCGCCAGCGCACGCAGCGTATCAACAGTATAGCTTTTGCCGCCGCGTACGATCTCCATATCCGACACGATCACACGCGGCATACTGCCAAAGGCAAGCTCACACATGGCGAGGCGGTGACGGGGGTCGTCTGCGGCATCGATCTGCTTGTGGGGCGGCACGGCAGTGGGAATGATATACAGCAGGTCAAGCTCCATTTGCTTAAAGAACTCCTCAGCGGCCCTCACGTGCCCCAGGTGCGGCGGTGCAAAGGTGCCGCCGTATATGCCGATCCGCATTATACCGTTTATCATAATTCTATCTTCTTTTTCGTTTGGGATTCGCGGTAAAGGATACACTTCGTGCCGATGACGGCCACCATTTCGGCGCCCGTCTGTGCAGCCAGCTCCTCAGCGGCGCCGCGCACACCCAGCTCGCAATTTTCAAGCACGCGCAGCTTAATGAGCTCACGCGCCTCAAGCGCATCGGAAACCGTCTTCACCAGCGCATCGGTGATACCGCTTTTGCCGATCTGCATAATGGTATCCATGGTAGAGGCCATTGAACGAAGCCTCGCACGTTGCTTACTCGTTAACATTTCAGTTCTCCTTATTGGCCCTTGCAAACAGCGCGGCAAAGGCACGGACGGCCGCACCGCGATGACTGATGGCATTTTTCTCTTCACCCGACAGCTCGGCAAAGCTTTTTTCAAGGGGCGGATAATAAAACAGCGGGTCGTATCCAAAGCCCCCGTTGCCGCGGGGCGCCCTTAAGATCTCACCCGTGACACGACCCTCGGCAACGATGGGTGCGCGCCCGTCGGGAAACGCACAGGCAAACACCGACACAAACGAGGCCGTGCGGTCGGAGCGATCGGCCAGCGCCGCCAAAAGCTTTCGGTTGTTGGCGGCATCGTCGCCGTGCACACCCGCATAGCGGGCGGAGTGCACACCCGGTGCCCCATCAAGCGCATCGACGGCAAGCCCCGAATCGTCAGCCAGAGCAACATAGCCAAGCGCGGCGATGGCCTGCGCCTTTATCAGCGCGTTTTCGGCAAAGGTGGTGCCGTTTTCCTCGATCTCACGGGTAAACCCAATGTCGTCAAGTGAAAGCAGCGTAATCGCGTCGCCCAGCAGCTCGCCAAGCAGGCGCGAAAGCTCTGCTTGCTTTCCCTTGTTACGCGAGGCGAGCACCACGGTTATCTTCTTATCGTTATTCATCGTTTATTCAAACAAGGCGGCAATAAATTCAGCCGCATCGAACTCCTGCATATCGTCGATCTTCTCGCCAACACCGATAAACTTTACAGGCAGCCCAAGCTCCTGACGGATCGAAAGCACGATGCCGCCCTTGGCGGTTCCGTCAAGCTTATTGAGAATAAGACCCGTAATATCTGCCGCACGCCCAAACTCCTTGGCCTGCATCACGGCATTCTGACCCGTGGTGGCATCAAGGACCAGGAGGTTTTCGCGCTTGGCGTCGGGCAGCTCGCGTGAGATCACGCGGTTGATCTTGGCAAGCTCGTCCATGAGGTTCTTTTTATTGTGCAGGCGCCCTGCCGTATCAATGATCAGCACATCGGCACCCTTCTTTTTGGTATACTGAATGGCGTCAAACACAACAGCCGCAGGGTCAGAGCCCTCGTGCTGCTTGACGATATCCACGCCGGCGCGCTCACACCACACCGAAAGCTGGTCGATAGCGGCGGCACGGAAGGTATCGGCAGCGGCCACCACCACGCTTTTCCTCGCGTGCTTGAGGCGATTGGAGATCTTGCCGATCGAGGTGGTCTTCCCTGCACCGTTGACACCGATGATCAGCACCACGGTGGGGGTGGTGGCAAGATCAAGAGGTGCGCCCTCGCCGATCATTTCCACCAGGATCTCGCGCAAAACGGCCTTGATATCCTCGGGCTCCTTCAGGCGCCCCTCCTTGATCTCATCACGCAGACGGTCAAGGATCTCTTCGGTAGCCGCCACGCCGACGTCGGCGGTGATCAGCAGCTCCTCAAGCTCCTCAAGCAGATCCTCGTCAACGCGCACAAAGTGCTTGAGCATCGCATCAATGCGGCCAAACAGGGCGTTTTTTGTCTTGGCAAGCCCTTCCTTTAATTTAGCTAAAAATCCCATTCCAGTCGTCTCCTTCCTGTTTACCCGAAATAGAGGACACGTCAAGCGCAAGCACCTTGGAAATACCGCGCTCGGGCATCGTCACGCCATACAGGCGCTGGGCTGCCTCCATCGTGCCGCGACGGTGGGTGATCAAAATAAACTGGGTATCGAGCGAATAACGCTTAATGTATGCGGCAAATCGCGCGACGTTGACCTCGTCAAGCGCCGCCTCGATCTCGTCAAGAATAAAGAACGGTGTAGGATTGACCTGCAGAATGGCAAAGAACAGGGCGATCGCCACGAAGGACTGCTCACCGCCCGACAGCATGGTAAGATTTTTGATGATCTTACCGGGGGGTGCCGCCTTGATCTCAATGCCCGACGTGAGAACATCTGCAGGATCGGAGAGCGAGATCTCGGCATGACCGCCGCCGAAAAGCTCGGAGAAGGTGCGGTTAAAGTTCTCGTTGATCTGGTTAAAGGTTGCCACGAACGAGGTCTTCATCTCACTTTCAAGATCACCGATGATCTTGAGCAGGTCGTCACGGGCGGCCGTCATATCGGCGATCTGCGCCGACATATAGTCGTAGCGCTCCTTGACCTCCTTATACTTATTGACCGCATCAAGGTCAACGTTACCGATGGCGCGCAGGCGGTTGCGACAGCTGGTCTGCAGCTCCACAGCGGCAGCGCGGTCAGCAGCACTCAGGGCAGGATAGCCGAGTGCCACGGCATCGTTTCTGGTCATTTCGTATTCATCCCAGAAGCGTGCGGCGATCTTATCCTGCTCCTCACGCAGGGCGTTGAGCTTGTTTTCGTTCTTGGTATGCGCCTCAAACACCACCTGCTGCTCTGCCATCTTGGAGCGCAGCTTTTCGGAAACGGCGGCACGCTTGCGCTCAATATCCATATTACCCGTGGTCAGCTTCTGACGGCGCTCGTTCAGACCGGCCAGCACACGCTCACCCTCAGCAAAAGTGTTGCGGTTGGCCTCCTGACGCGCCAGCTCCCCGGCAATGCTTGTCTGCGCCTCAGCGACCCTTGCAAGGATCGCCTCGATCTCTGCCTTGATCGCATCGGCACGTGCATCGGACTCGCTGATATAGGTCTGCTGTGTTTCAATATCCTTGCGCACGGCACTGATATTGATATAAAGCTCGGTCATTTCCTGCTCTACGGCTGTTTTGGCATCAAGCAGGTCGTTGCGCGCCACGTCCTTTTCGGCGCGCAGGGCACTGATCTCCTCCATCTGGCGACGAAGAAGCTTTTCCTCCTGTGCAAGTCGCACGAGCTCCTCATCGTAGCCTGCACGCTGCTCGCCGAGGGCCGCAAAGTCGCTTTCGAGCTTTGCGATCAGCTCCTCGTTGGCCTCCCATTTGGCGCGAAGGCTCGCGACATCTGTCAGGTCATTGCTCTGCAGGGCCGTCAGCAGTGCCACACGGTTGGCCACGTCGTCACGCTCAAGCGTGACGGTGCGATTCTTTTCCTCCAGCGCCTCACGCTCCTTGGCAAGCATCTCAAGACGCGCGGCAAGCTCCTTTAAGGTCTTGCCAAGCTCCTCGATCTGCCCTGCGCGTGACAAAACGCCCGCGCGCTGCTTGACCGAGCCGCCCGTAAACGAGCCGCCCGCATTGATCACCTGCCCGTCAAGGGTCACGACCTTTACGCGGAATTTGGTGCGACGTGCCATTTCGTTGGCGCTGTCAAGGTCGGCAAACACCACGGTACGCCCGAGCTGAGAGGACACCACGTCACGGAATTTATCCTCGCTTGCCACAAGATCGGCGGCAACGCCAAGATACCCGCGGCAGTGCTTTGCCTCCTCCATCTCAGCGGTGGGTGTGAGCGCACGCATAGAGGTAATGGGAAAGAAGGTAGCACGGCCTGCCTCGGCATGCTTCAAGGCAAGCATGGCGGCCTTGGCGACCTCCTCGTCCTCGACCACGATATGCTGCAAATTGGCACCAAGGGCGGTTTCGATGGCGGTTACGTATTTCTTCTCTACTGAAATGACGGTTGAAAGCGGGCCGTAGATCCTGCCGCACCTTCTACCGCTTTTATCGGTGATCTTACCGTTGCGATAGGCATCCATGACGAAGCGCACGCTATTGCTGTACCCCTCAAAATGCTCCTCCATCGCGCGGTACGCCTCCACACGCTGGCGCGCGATATCGGACTTGGCCGTAAGATCGGTCTCCTCCTCGCCGAGGGCCTTCAGCTCGTTTTCAAGCGCCTTGGCGCTCTCATCAAGCACCGAAAGCCTTTCATTGGCGGCATCTATATCCCCCTGATAGCCATCGGCGGCCTGCTGCTTGGCGGCAAGGCTCTGCTGCAAGCGCTCGGAGATCTTGCGGTATTCACCGATCTCGGCACTCATGGCCTCGTTTTTGTCGCTATCGGTAATTTTATTATTCTCCAGCACCTTGCGGCGCACGGTGATATCGGCGACCTCGCTTTCGCGCAGGCTGACATCGGCCAGTGCCGTTGCGATCTCACCGGCAAGCGTGAGGGCCTTATCCGCCAGGGCCTGCGCCTGCTCCGCCTTGGCGGTATGGGCGCTCTCAAGCTCGTCACGCCTGGCGACCAGCACCTTGTGCTCGGCACGGTGACGGTCACCCTCGGCACGCTCTGCGGCCTCGGCACGCTTCTTTTCCTCAACGGTGCGCTCGTCTGCGGCAATGCGCTCGCGCGCAGCGGCAATACGCTCGCTTGAAGCGCTGTATTGACTGTCGCGCTCGTAATTTTCCCTTTCCAGTGCGCGGATCTGCTCCAGCACCTCCTCGGCGGCAACAGTATTCGCCTGACTTTCCTCAAACAGGCGCTCGCTCTCGGCGTTGTAGTCCTCAATAGCCTCTTTTACCAGACGAAGATCGTGCCCCGAATTGCGGAAGCTTTCCTCAGCCTTGCCGATCTCGGTATGCAGGCGCTCGGTATCAAAGAGCCAGAGCTGCACGTCCACCTGCTTTTTGGTCTCGTGCAATTCAATGGCCTTCTTCGCGCGCTCGGCCTCCTTTTCAAGGGGCTGGACCTGCGCCTCCACCTCGGCAAAGATATCCGTCACACGCGTCATATTTTCCTCAGTGGTCTTCAGCTTGCGCTCGGTCTCGGTCTTACGGTGACGGTATTTGGCAATACCCGAGGCATCCTCAAAAATACTGCGGCGCTCGTCGGATTTACGGGAGATGATCTCCGCGATCTTACCCTGGCCAATGATCGAATATCCGTCACGACCGACACCCGTATTCATAAACAGCTCATAAATGTCACGCAAACGGCAGGCACGGCGGTTGATAAAATACTCACTCTCACCCGCGCGGTAATAACGGCGGGTCACCGTGACCTCATCGCCCGGATAATCGAGGCGATTTTCCTCGTCGGTATTGTCAAAGGTCACCGACACCTCGGCAAAGCCCATCGGACGGCGACTGTCTGCACCGCCGAAAATGATATCTTCCATTTTCGTGCCGCGCAGGCTCTTCGAGGAGATCTCACCAAGCACCCAACGCATCGCATCGGAAATATTGGACTTGCCGCTGCCGTTGGGGCCCACGATGACCGTCGTGCCGCGCTCAAAGCTCAGCTTGGTCTTATCGGGGAAGGATTTAAAGCCCTGCATTTCAAGTGATTTCAGAAACATAGCCACGCCTCCTTTCATTCATAATACAATATAATAATATATTATACCGCAACGCGCGCGAATTTGCAAGCCCTTTTTTTGCTTACAGGGAAGTTTTTTTCTTTTGGCGCATCGGCGCACAAAAAGCAGCACGGCAGTGCGCGCACGCCCCTTCGCTTTCGCTTTGGAAAATACGCGAAAGAAATGCGAAAGGCGCTTAAAATAACATTTTTTATTTCGGCAAGTGCTGTTATTTTTTGGATAAAGAGCGAAAACCGTCTTGACACGGAGGGACAAAAGTATTACAATAAATGTATATGGGCAAGAAGCATGCCGCCCGGTATGCTTCAATGCCGCACAGCAAGAATTTAGGGAGGAACATATGAAGCAGCTGAAGGTAGGCTATGCCGTATCCAATATTGACCCTATGGTCGGCATTGAGCTTGAAGGATATTATCAGATCCGCAAGTGCGAGGGCATCAAGGATTCACTGGAGGCCACAGCGCTGGCACTGGAATGCGGCGACAAGCGCGTGGCGCTCGTCACGCTTGATCTTTGCTTGATCCAAACCGCCTTTGCCAATCGCATCAGAGCCTTCGTTGCAGAGGCAACGGGCCTGGCAAAGGATGAAATTTACATATCCTGCACACACACGCACACTGCCCCCTATACCCGTGAAAGCGACGAATATCCGCTCGAGCAGGCGTATGGCAATTTCCTGATCCATCGCGTGGCTGATACCGTGCGTGCTGCCCTGGCCGACGTCGCCCCCGCTAAAATGGGCTACCGCGTAGGCGAGGCAAAGAACGTGGCGTTCCTGCGTCGCTACCACATGAAGGATGGCTCGATCCGCACCAACCCCGGTGTCAACAACCCCGATATCGTCGCGCCCAGCGGCGAGGTGGACGAGCGCGTCAACGTTGTGCGCTTTGACCGCGAGGGTGCCGACACGGTGGTGCTCGTGAACTTTGGCAACCACCCCGACGTGGTGGGCGGCAATTTCGTTTCGGGTGACTGGCCCACGCTTTTGCGCAAGACCGTGGAAAAATCGCTTGACAACGTAAAATGCATCTTCTTCAACGGCGCACAGGGCGACGTCAACCACGTAAACGTTCACCCCAAGGACGGGGACCTCAACCAAATGTTTATCGACTTTGACGACGTGGCACGCGGCCACAATCACGCACAGCACATCGCACGCGTGGTGACAGGTGCCGTGCTGCAGGTGTTTGACAAGGTCAAATACGTAGAGGCAAACGACCTTTCCTCTCTTGAAAAGACCATTCACGTACCCTCCAACAAGCCCACCCCCGAGGAAATGCCCGAGGCAAGACGTATTCACGAGCTGCACGAGGCAGGCAGGGACGCCGAGCTTCCCTACAAGGGCATGATGCTGACCACGATGGTAGCACAGGCTGCCCGCATGGTGAATCTCGAGCACGCACCCGATGCCTTCCCGATGAACCTGATCGGCGTGAAGATCGGCCCCGTTGCCCTCATCGGCATTCCCGGCGAGCCCTTTACGGGCGTTGGTCAGGGTCTGAAGACAAGCGAGAGCTTTGAGCTGGTCTGCCCCAGCTGCATTACGGGCGGCTACGAGGGCTACTTCCCGATGCAGGATTCCTACAGCGAGGGCGGCTACGAGGCCGGCACCTCACGATTCAAGGCAGGCTGCGCCGAATACATCGTAAAGGAGGGCAAGCAGCTGCTTGCAGAGCTGAGTAAATTATGATCACTGCCATCAAAAATGCCACGCTTATCATGCGTGACCACTATATCCCCGATGCGGTCCTTCTTTTAGAGGACGGCAAGATCCTCGACTATGGCGAAGCGAGAAAGCTTGCCATTCCCGCGGGCGCTGAGATCATCGACGCCGAGGGCGCTTACGTTGGCCCCGGGTTTGTGGACATTCACACCCACTCGGACGGCACGGTCTTTTTCCAGGATGAGCCCGAGCGCGCCGCACAGCATCACTTAAAGCACGGCACCACGACCCTGCTGCCTGCGCTGTATTTCAGCATGGATACCGCAGGATATCTTGTGGCCATCGACACGCTGAAGGCCGCCATGCAGAAAAAGGAATGTGCCAACATTGCAGGCTTTTATATGGAAGGCCCCTACCTCAATCCCAAGTTTGGGTGCGACAAGGAAAACAACCCTTGGAAGGGCCCCGTAGACGCCAAGAAGCACCTGCCCATCATTGAGGCCGCAGGCGACCTTGTAAAGGTCTGGGCATTGGCCCCCGAGCGCGAGGGGATCCTTGATTTTGTGCTTGATGCCAAAAAGGCCAACCCCGGTGTTGCCTTTTCGGTGGCGCACAGTGAGGCCGAGCCTACCGACATTGAGGCACTGATGCCCTACGGTCTGCGTATCGGCACGCACCACCTCAACGCCACGGGCACCCTGCAAAAATACCCCGAATGCCGCACACCCTGCGTTGATGAAACGGTCTACTTCAACCACGACATTTACGCTGAGCTGATCTGCGACAGCCGCGGTATTCACGTAGATCCCTACCTCTTGCGGCTGACCCGCAAGATCAAGGGTGACGACCGTATTATTCTGATCTCCGATGCCTACGCCTGCGACGGCCCCGTTCCCCCCGGATACGACGACGTAGACGACATCAACTTTGACCACGCGGGCGAGATCGCGGGCTCCAAAATGACCCTTGACATCTCCTGCCGCAATATGATCAAGCACACAGGCGCATCACTGGTTGACGTGTTTAAGTTTGCCTCCTACAACCCCTCCCGCGCTGTCGGCTTCCTTGACCGCGGTGAGATCGCCAGAGGCAAGCGCGCCGACCTTGTGTTCGTCGACCATGCCATGAAGGTACAGCGTGTCCTGTTAAAGGGCCAAACGGTATAAGTTTGTGCCATTTTTCACAAGCGCGTCACCCATAAAAAACCAAAATAAAAAAATACAAATAAAGGAGAAGGTATCATGAAAGATTTTATCACTGATCCCGCAACAAAATTTGACTTTATGCCCGCCGATTTTGTCCCCTTCAAGGACAAAAAGGTATGCGAGTACGTACGCAGCCTGAGCGGCAAGGACCTTGAGAAGAGAGAGGCTTGGTGGCACCCCGAATTTGACGTAAAGGTCATGATGAACCCCCACCCCGTTCTCATCTCTACCCTCTTCACCCGTCTGAAGGCCGCTTCCGAGGCCGGCAAGTCCTTCACGATGATCCTCGGCAACCCCGAGCCTGACACCTACATTCCCTTGGCTCAGCTCATCAACTACTTTAAGGTTGACTGCTCCAAGGTGCACATCGTAGCTGAGGACGAGTGGGCTGACCAGGACGGCAACATTGCCCCCATCACCTACGAGGCAGGCTTTGCTCACTCCATGATCAAGTACCTGTACTACCAGATCGACGAGAAGCTTCGTATGCCCATGGAGAACGTACACTTCCCCACCAACAAGAACATCAACGATTACTCCAAGATCATTGACGACATCACCGAGGGCACCGGCGCTGACATCGCCTCCACCTCTCCCGGTTGGGCAGGCCATATGGCATTCGTTGACCCCATTCCCGAGTTCATCGGCTCCGGTGACATTGAGGAGTGGCTCAACCAGCCCGCACAGATCGTTAAGCTTCACCCCATGACCATTATGCAGAACTCCCTGAACGGCACCTTCGGCCAGTCGGGTGATATTGCAAACGTTCCGCCCTGCGCTGCTACCATCGGCCCGCTTGACGTTATGCGCGCTAAGGAAAGGATCGAGGTTCACGCACTTGCAACCTGCGGCACCTTCTCCTCCTGGCAGAGAATGACCAGCCGTCTGTGCACGCACGGCCCCATCACCCCCTACCTGCCCTCCACCATGCTGCAGACCAAGAAGACTCAGGTCTACATCTCTGAGGAGCTGGCTGCACCCTTCCAGTGCTGGGAAAAGGTTGGTTATTGATTTAAGAGCTGCGTAATTGGTGCAGATCAAAAACACACTCAATCATAACTAATTAAACATAAAACCGCCCTACCATCGTTTTCCCGATAGCAGGGCGGTTTTTCTATATATTTTCAAGCAAATATCAAAAGCCGCTTTCCGTCAGTTGGCGAGAAAGCGGCTTTTCTATCATTTTTAGGCGTATCAGTCTTTAGCGGGCAGATAGCGCTTAAGTGCCTCGGCGGCGGCACGCTGCTCGGCCTCTTTTTTAGAGGAGCCGACGCCCGTACCAAAATCGTTTGAGTTAATTAGTACCCGAACGGTGAAGGTTTTTGCGTTATCAGGGCCCTGTTCAAGAATCGTTTCATAACGCAGCTCCTCGCCCGGCATTTGCTGCACGTATTGCTGCAAAAGGGTTTTATAATCCTCAAGGGGCTGCAATTCGCGCTCATTTTTGGCAAGCTCACCCTTGACAAAGGGTAACACAAAGGCAGATATGCGCTCAAGCGAGCCACAGTCAAGATACATAGCGCCGAGCAACGCCTCAAAGGCATCCTCCAAAAGCTTAGGCTTTTCGCGTCCGTCCCTTTCCTCACCACGACCAAGCAGTAAATAGGCACCAAGGCCGATCTTTGTGGCATAATCCGCCAATGCCTTCTGGCAAACCACGTTTTTACGCAGTACCGTGAGGCGCCCCTCGGGCAAGGTGGGATAGGCTTCAAAAAGATAACGGCAGACCACCAGTGACAGCACACTGTCGCCAAGGAATTCCAAACGCTCATTTGAGGCGATACGCCCACCCTTTTGCTCGTTCACGTACGAGGTGTGCGTCAGTGCGCGCAGCAAAAGGGCGCCATCCCCGAAGGTATAGCCGATACGTGCTTCAAGCTCCTTTATATCGCGTGCCATTGACAGCACCTCCTTTGTGTTGAATGAAATCAGTCCTTTAAGTCGGCAAAAACGGTATCAAGAGCCGCGAGCGCGCGCTCGGAAAGTGCCTCATTTCGCTTGGCCTTACCGCCGCGCACCTTTTGGGCAAGGCGCTCCACTAAACCGAAATTGGCATTCATCGGCACGAAGTCACCAATACCGCCGCCTGCCACGTAGGCCGCCATCGCGCCCAGCATAGTGTGCCGCGGCAGAGAAAGCGGTTGCATATCGCGCGCCACGCGTGCCGCGTTGATGCCTGCCACCAACCCCGACCCTGCCGACTCGATATAACCCTCAACACCCGTCATCTGCCCTGCAAAAAAGAGCGTGGGATCTGCCTTTGTAGCATAGGTATCGGTAAGAAATCCGGGGGAGGAGAGGTACGTATTGCGATGCATAACGCCATAACGCAAAAAGACGGCATTTTCAAGCCCCGGTATCAGCGAAAACACGCGCTTTTGCTCGGGGAAGGCAAGGTGCGTCTGGAAGCCAACGAGGTTATACATCGTCCCCTCCTTGTTTTCCTTACGCAGCTGCACCACAGCATAATATTCGTGTCCGACGCGGGGGTCGATCAGCCCTACGGGCTTGAGGGGCCCGTATCGCAGAGTATCATAGCCGCGGCGGGCCATGACCTCCACAGGCATGCACCCCTCAAACACCTTTAATTCGCTTTTATCAAATTCCTTAAGCTCCGCCTCGCGGGCGCTGATCAGCGCCTCATAAAAGACGTCATATTGCTCCTTTGTCATCGGGCAATTGATATAATCGGCATCCCCCTTATCATAACGCGACGCAAAGAATGCCACGTCCATATTGATGCTCGAAAAATCAACGATGGGTGCTACGGCATCAAAAAAGTTCAAGCCACTTTTCCCCGTCAACCGCACGATATCAGCAGCCAGCGCATCGGTGGTAAGAGGGCCTGTTGCCACCACCGTGACGGTGTCATGCGGCAGGGCTGTGATCTCAGCCTCCTCCACACTGATCAGGGGGTGATTTTTGATACGTGCGGTGATATATTCCGAAAACAGCGCGCGATCAACGGCAAGCGCTGAGCCCGCAGGCACGCGTGTTGCGTCAGCGGCCTCCATCACAAGTGAGCCCACGCGGCGCATCTCCTCCTTAAGAAGCCCGACGGCATTCGAGAGCGCATCGGAGCGCAGGGAGTTTGAGCAACAGAGCTCGGCAAAGCCATCCTCATGATGTGCAGGGGTCTTTTTTTGGGGCTTCATCTCGCTAAGCCGCACCGCCACGCCACGCGAGGCAAGCTGCCAAGCAGCCTCACAGCCTGCAAGCCCTGCGCCAAGCACGCGTACGAAATCAGCGCTCATTCGCCCTTCTCCGCAGCGGCGCTCTCCTCCACCTCGCGGCGGTAACCGCAGGCCTTATCGTGACAAACGAGCAGGGCCTTTCCTTTTTTGCGGAACAAGAGCTTACCGCAGTCGGGGCAGGACTCGGCGGTAGGCATATCCCAAGAGGAGAAATCACATTCGGGATAACGCTCACAGCTATAAAACACGGTCTTATTGCGGCCACTCTTGATCAATACCTTTCCGCCGCACTTCGGGCAAGGCACGTCAAGCTCCTTGTTCTTTTGCTTGGTAAAGGTACAGGTGGGATAATTCACGCAGGCAAAGAAGCTGCCAAAGCGTCCCGTGCGCTGTACCATATCACCACCGCAGAGCTCGCACTTGAAATCTGCCACAACGGGGGCTTTTTTCTCGATCTTTTCCGCCGCAACGGCCTCAGTGGGGCGCTCACCCTCCAGGGGCTTTGTATTCTTACAGGTAGGGTAATTGGGGCAGGCGGCAAACTTGCCGTATCTGCCGTTCTTTACGACCATCTTGGCGCCGCACTTTTCACAAATGATATCGGTTTCCTCAACGGGCAAGCGGAAATCGCCCGCACCGATCGTCACCTCCGCATTTTCAAGCTCCCGCGAGAAGCCCTGCCAGAATTTGTCAAGCACGGCTACCATCTCGGCATTGCCCTCCTCGATCTCGTCAAGCTCGGTCTCCATCTGTGCGGTAAAGGCATAGTCAACGATATCGGGGAAATTCTTCTTCATCAGCTGGGTAGTCACCTCGCCAAGGGGCGTGGGCACCAGCGATTTACCGTCACGTGTTACGTAATTACGCGACACGATGGTGGTGATGATGGTATTATAGGTGCTGGGGCGACCGATCCCCTTTTCGTCAAGGAACTTAATAAGCGATGCCTCGGTATAGCGCGCAGGCGGCTCGGTAAGGTGGCTCTGCGGCACGACGCTGCTTGCCTCAAGCGTTTGCCCCTCCTGCAGATCGGGCAGGCGCAGGTCACGCTGCTCGCCATGGGCGTCGGCGGCATCAGGCTGCTCATCCTCGCTCTCCTCATATACGGCCATGTAACCGGGGAACGCAACGCTGTACCCACTGGTACGGAAAATATAACCGGCGCAGGCAAGCTCCAGCGTTTGCGTATTGGGTGGCGTTCTCCATCTGGCTGGCGACAAAGCGCTCCCAGATCAGCTTATAAAGGCGATATTGATCGGGGGTCAGATATTTATGCACCATTGCGGGCTCAAGCGCCACGTTTGCAGGGCGAATGGCCTCATGCGCATCCTGAGCGCCCGCCTTGGCCTTATAGATGCGCGGTGCCTTGGGGCAGTACTGCTCACCGTACTTGGTGCCGATCAGCTCACGGGCTGCGTTTTGTGCATCGGCCGACACGCGCAGTGAGTCGGTACGCATATAGGTAATAAGACCCTGCACGCCGCCGTTTTCGGTGCCGACGTTCACGCCCTCATAAAGCTCCTGTGCCACGCGCATGATGCGCTGGGACTGGAAGCCAAGCTTACGGGAGGCCTCCTGCTGCATGGTGGAGGTGGTAAAGGGCGGGGCGGGCAGCTTTTGACGGGTGGCGCGCTTTATGCTCTTCACCTCAAAGCTCTTGCCGTTTACGGCATTGACCACGAATTTGGCGCTGGCCTCGTCGGGGAGCTTGATCTTGCCGTCAACGTTGCCGTAAAAGCGCACGGTAAACGGACGCTCGCCCACACTGAGTGACGCGTCGATCGTCCAGTATTCCTCGGGCACAAAGGCGCGGATCTCCTCCTCACGGTCAACGATAATGCGCGAGGCGACCGACTGCACGCGACCGGCAGAAAGGCCGTTTTTCACCGATTTCCAAAGATAGGGGGAAAGCTTATAGCCCACCACGCGGTCCCAGATGCGGCGCGTTTGCTGGGCATTTACCAGATTCATATCAATGGCGCGGGGCGACTTAATGGCGGCACGCACCACGTCAGGCGTGATCTCATTGAAGGTAACGCGCAGGGTTTTGGCAGGATCAAGCCCGAGGGCAATGGCAAGATGCCACGCGATCGCCTCACCCTCGCGGTCAGGGTCGGGTGCAAGGAAGACTTTTTTTGCTGCCTTTGCCTCGCGACGGATATCCTTGATCAGATCCCCCTTACCGCGAATATTGATATAATGTGCCTCAAAGCCGTTTTCAATATCAACGCTGAGCGTGCTTTTAGGCAGGTCACGTACGTGGCCCTTAGAGGCCACGACCTTGTAGTTAGAGCCAAGATACTTTTTGATGGCAGCCGCCTTGGAAGGCGACTCCACGATAACGAGATTTGCCATGTATATTTCCTTTCAAATAAATTACAGCTTAAGATACGTACCGCCTGCGCCGTTCCTTACAAGACCGAGGATCTCAAACAGCGTCATGGCCCCCACGGCCGCAGGCACGCTTGCCCCTGCCCCCACCAGCACGTCAACGGTAAAGGGACCGTCGGGCAAGGCATCATACAGGGCGCGCTCCTTGGGTGAAAGTGAGGCAAGTGCCTCCTCCAGCACCGCAGGCGGCACCTGTGCCGTGTCGATACTATCGGGCGCCGTTTCCTCCTCGGGCGACGGCAGCTCCTCCTTGCGGCGTTTTTGCTTGCCCTTCTCCCCTTGCTCCTTGGGCAAAGCGGCGATGCCGTGTGCGCGAAGGACCTCCGGGAGCAGCGTGCTGTACTGGCAGGCTTCGGCAGGCACGTCGGCAAGCTTTAGGTTGGGATATAAAAAATGAAAATGCGAAAGCACGTCCAAAGAGCAGGTGCATAGCAGTGCGCCTGCGCGCAACAAACGATTGACACCCACGGATAAAGGTGAATCCGCATTGCCGGGCACAGCAAAAAGAGGCTTGCCCTGAAGCAACGCGTAACGTGC
>SVSV01000082.1 GCA_015064125.1 Oscillospiraceae bacterium | reverse complement strand
CCGACGTTTGCGAACAGGCGTGCCGCACCCTTCACAGCGCCCAGGATCTCGATCCAGATGGGAGATGGGGCGGGGAAGCACGCGGTTTTTCTTCGGGCGCACAAAGTGCTTGGCGTGCTCAAAGGGCTTGCTGGCCATCTTGTAGAAGGTGGGACGCACCAGCACAAGACCAAGGGCAAAGCAAACAGCCGTCACACCGAAAAGAATGAAGAAGCGGAACGCCGTGGGCCCGGGGAGTAAAAGCGGCACCATGCTGTGTAGCTCGCCGATAATCATTTGCGTAACACCAAATGCAAGCGGCATTTTGGCGACGTAGGCATTGAGAAAATCCTGAATGTCCCAATAGGTCGTGCCCCAGGTGGCGACGAGATTGATGTTTTCGGGAATGAGGGAAATGGCAAAGAAGAGCGCCCACGTGGAAAGACCTACGACTGCCACAAGGCAGGAAATTTGCAGCCATTTGCGCTGACGGAAGATGCTGCTGATCCACATGGCGGGAATTGAGAGTATCGAACCGATGCCAACTGTAAAGAGTGAGGTCAGCAGAATGCAGACCAGCATCCACGGGTAAAATTTAAAGGGGAAGGCGTGCGTGATAAAGTACGCCAGGAACAAGGGCACAACAAAAGAAAAGTTGCGCTTTACTTCAAAGATGAAGAAGATAATGAGCTTTGAGAGGTAGACCTGGATCGGTAAGCACGGAAGCGTCAGCAGAATCGCGTTGTCACGCGAGAAATACAGCGCCTTCGTCAGGCCAATGGTACAGGATACCACCGAGGCTGCAAGCATGATCGTGAACACCAAGGAAATAACCGAGGGTGGCACACTGCTTGTCAGCGAAAATAGGTTCAAAAATTTGGCAACGATGAGGAATGCGCCGCAAAGTGCGGTCACCAGCGCGAATTTCAAAACAGCGGCAACGATAGATAACAGAACCTTAAAAAGGTTGACGTTTTTTATCTCAAATCGCGTGAAATTCAGCTGCTCCTTCAGTTGCATCTTTACCAGAATGAGCAGATTTCTCATGCAGTGGGTGCTCCTTTGTCGTCGGTAGCGGTCAGCGAAAGGCTGTCCTCGGAATGGTCGGAGTATTCCTGACCGATCACGTCAAGGTAGAAGCGCTCCAGCTCAATGCCCTCGGCCTCCAGCTCGTCTACACGGCGGCAGGCACGCAGCTTGCCCTTTTTGATAATAGCGATGCGGTCGCAGATCTTTTCCACAACGTCGATGATGTGTGAGCTGAAGAAGACGATGTTGCCTGCGGCGGCGTGCTCCTTCATGCAAAGCTTTACCTCGTGGATACTGTTGGGGTCAAGACCCGTCAGCGGCTCGTCAAGGATCCAGACCTTAGGGTTGTGGACAAGCGCGGCCATGATGGTGATTTTTTGCTTCATGCCGTGCGAGTAGGTCTTCATTTGGTTGTCAAAGGAGTTGGTCAGCTGGAAACGATTTACCAGCTTTTCAATGACCGAATCGCGGTATTCTTTGCTAACCTGGTAAAGGTCTGCGATGTAGTTGATGTATTCACGGGCCGTCAGATTTTCGTAAAGGGCATAGTGGTCGGGCACGTAGCCAATGCGGAGCTTTGCCTGCACCGCTTGCTTTTCTACGTGGTAGCCGCAAACCTCAATGTCACCCTCCGAGAGGGGCTGAATACCGACAATGCTTTTAATAATGGTGGATTTACCTGCACCGTTGGGGCCAAGGAAGCCGAAGATCTCCCCACCCTTTACCTCAAAGGATACGTGTCTTACCGAATAGAAATCGTTGTTGCCGTATTTTTTGCAGAAATCGCGCAGCACAAGGCTGGGGGAACCGTCGCCGGAAAGTGGCTCGTTGATGTTTTTGCCGCCAAGGAATGCGTTGAGCTCTTTTTTCATCATTTTATAGCTTCTCTCTCTTTCACGTCTGTCTTGTGCTGCATCCCAAATTGAGAACAGCACGGTGTAAAGGAACCAAAGTCCCACGGTCATAGCAATGAAGATCACCAGGAAAAGTGCTTGGTAAATGGGCATAAAGGTCAGGGTGTGCTCGCCGAGCTGAACCGTAACGACAAATTCCTGTGTGCGCTCGGCCCATTTGCCGAGGTTGGAAACGATAAAGTCATCGTTTAAGTAGAAAAAGTCGCTTTCTTTACCCGTCATGCTTTCAAACAGGGGATTGCAGATGAGCATGGCAAAGAAGTAAACCACCAAGGCAGCGAGTGCTGCACACCATTCGCGGAATTTGGGTCGGTTGAATATTTTCAGCGCTACCAGCAGGATCGGCATATAGAAAGCGGAATAGTGGTTGACCCAGAAGATGATCGAGGCGTTTTCAATGACGTTCATATCCTCAAGGTCGGGCATGACCATGGCAAGGAACGCACCGATCACGTTGATAAACAAGCAGAAGTTGTAAAGGCGCCTCATTGAGAAAATAAGGCACAGGGGCACGAGAAACATGGCCGTGTGACAAAGGTGGAGCGGCCAACCCGTGGGGGTAAGAAAATCGGAAAGCTCCCAGCTGCCAAGGAAAACAAAGAGTGAGGAAACTGATAAAAAGAGCATTGCAACGCGCTTGACGTCATCGGGCTTATCCTTGAAGGCATGAAATACAAGGAAGGGAATGATGATAGAGAAGTAAAGCACCAGGCGGTGTTCGGGGCTAAAGCCTTCAAACTCAAGGGCGGGATCCATGTAGCCGAGCAGTGCCTGTGGCGCGTAGGCGGGCATAATGGAAAGCAGCATAAAGGGCAGTGCATAAAGAATGGTCAGCCAGTCCTTTTTCAGGGGTAGATGCCAATCCTCGCGCCAGGTGTGCGCGCACAGTGCCAGCGTGAGCGCCAGCTCAACAATGATAAAGGGGAAACGAATGTCGGTGCTATCGACCCCCATAATACCGCTAAGATATGTCGTGGCAAAAACAAGATCAAGAGCAATGACGGGGGGGCAGAAGAATTTGGTGAGGTTTTTCAGCAGCTTAAAATGGAAGAAGGTTGAGAAAAC
Source organism: Oscillospiraceae bacterium (assembly GCA_015064125.1). Classification (GTDB taxonomy): domain Bacteria; phylum Bacillota; class Clostridia; order Oscillospirales; family CAG-272; genus Firm-07. The sequence continues at coordinate 1,840 of SVSV01000082.1, read as the reverse complement.
AGTAAACCATACTGCGGCGTGGGTCAGCCAAATGAGGATCACCGCAAGCGCGGTTTTTGCCATCTCGTCACCGAAGGGTGAGTACATGTTAAGACCGCGTACGTCGTACACCGCCACCTCTTTAAAAAGGTGCACAAAAAAGGCAATAGCGACAAGTAAAAGAGCCATCATTTTTGTAAGATGGTGATTAAACTTGCCGCATTTCTTTAAAATTTCTATACTAAACATTAGGGCAGCTGCGCCTAATATGGTTGCTGCGATATAAATCAGGTATATCATAAAAACGCTCCATTATTTTCGCTTTGACAACATTATACACGATTTGCGCTAAAATTTCAATCGCTTTGGCGTTATATCGGCGCTTTGCACAGTTCGGTCAGCAGTAGAGACAGCAAAATGTAGTAAAAACCACCTTGCTTTTTGGTAATATTGCCCATTTTTTTGCCATGCTGTGCAAAATGTACATATAAAAACGCGCGCGTGACAACGCGCGCGCGTGTGCGAGGCTCGCCAAGGGGCGATCCAAGGTGCTTATACGGTTCGATTCCCGTGCGGCTAGGCAAGAGTGAATAATCCGAACCCGCCCTAAAGCCTTGCTTTTTGGCGCTTTGTGCACTTGTCACTCTTGCCTAAGCAAGCAGCTTCATGATGCTTTCAACCGTTATGGCAATTTGTTCATGATTGGAAATACTTGGCGTGCCGTCGCCTGCCTGGGCGCCGTACATGCCGAAATAGGCGTGACAGCCGCCGTTAATGATGATCTCTGTAAAATCCGCGGGGAGATTTGATTTGTTTTTGGCGTACTTTTCACGGTTCATAACGCGGTCCTCACTGCCATAGACCGAAAGCACGTCAAGGTCGGTGCCTGACAGGTCGGCGGTTGCATAAGCACCCAGCAGGATCAGGCCCCTATATTCGCTTGTGTGCTTGGCAAGATAGGAGGCTGCCATTGAGCCGCCCAGTGAATGACCGCCGATGTACCAGCCTTTGATCTCGGGATATTGCTCCCTTATGCCTTGTGCCGCATTTGCGTCAAGCACGGCTAAACGAAACGGCATTTTGATGAGAACGCAAAGCACACCCTCTCGGGCAAGTGCGGCCATGAGCGGTTGGTAGGCGTTGTGATCTACCTTCCCACCTGGATAGAAAATAAAGCCCGTGGTGGCGTTTTGCGGCTCAAAGACGATGTGTCCGCCTTCAAGTGTGGAAGCTGAAACGTTTTCTTCGGCGGAAAATACCGCAATGGCGCCCTCATCGGCGCGATAATAATCGGCAAGATAAATGACGCAAGCGGCGCACAGCAGAGCAAGCACCGTGATGATTGAAAGCGTTACGGTCAATGCTTTTTTGTTGGATCTTATCATGGCTACCACCTTTCGTTTGAAGTATTTGCTTTTATGCTATTATAGCAAAAAGATGTATGCTTTTCAAGGGCATTGAAGTAATTAAAGAGCTTTACAAAATAAATGCCTCGGCAACAAATCGCTTGACACGGCGCAAAAAGTGTAGTACAATGTCAGTATTATAAGAAAGGGGGCCACGGTGTGCAATTCTGGACGCTCACACATGTTAAAATACAGCTTCCGCTGATGGCCCTGATGGTGGTGGTGGCGTGGCTTTTGTGCCGCTTGCTGAAGGGCAGAGCCGAGCGCGTGCGTATGATCCCGTTTCAGGTCGTGGCAGCTGTTATTGCACTGCTTGAGATCATTAAACAGGTAAAAAGCCTTGTCGATGGCTACGACCCTTGGCATTTGCCGCTTCACGTTTGCTCGGTGATCACCGTTCTGCTGCCCCTGATGGCCTTTTACCGCGGGCGGCATCAGCAGGCCCTGCGCGGTGT
>SVSV01000081.1 GCA_015064125.1 Oscillospiraceae bacterium | reverse complement strand
GATCATCATGTAAGACATCTGGACGTTTTGCACGTCTGTGGTCATACGCGTTACCAGCGAGGAGGTGGAGAATTTATCAACGTTTTCAAAGGAAAACGCACCGATCTTTTCATACAGATCGTGGCGCAGATTCTTAGCGAAGCCCGCCGAGGCCCGCGCACAGCAAACGCCTGCTACACCGCCGAAAATGAGCGATACACACGCCATAGCCGCCAAGGACACACCCGTAATGATCACCACACGCAAGGTCTCGCCTACCTTGATCTTATTGACAAGGTCTGCCGTGATAAACGGAATAAGCGTTTCAATGATCGCCTCGCCCACGATGAAGATCAGCGTGAGAATGGTTGGCTTTTTAAACTCTCGCACACTGCGAAACAGCTTTCTTAGCATACTGCCTCCCTCAAAATAGTTTAGTAATAAATCATTTTTAAAATAACGCTATTATTTTAACACCAACAAAAAATATTGTCAAGTGGATAAATCAAATATATCATAAATTCATAGCACCGTCACAAAAGCCTTGTACTCTACTCTATGGCAACGACCGAAAAATAAAAGATCCGCCCTGCCATCAGCTTTTGACGGCAAGGCGGATCCTGACTGATCACGTGGCAAAGCGAAAGCCTGCAGCATAGAGTGCATCGTTATCATCACCCACGATGACACCGTGCCACGCGGCAGTGCTTCCCTGATAGACCACTGTACCAAGTCCTGTGCAATTTGCAAAGGCACCCGCGGCAATACGGCGCAAAGCCGTATGTAAGCGCAGCTCACCACTCCCACGCCCCTGGGGACAGTATAAGAGCGTGCAACCGTCGGCAGAATAGAGCACGCCATCATACTCGCTGAAGTGTTCATTTCCCGCAGCCACGCGCAGCACACGCAAGCGCGTACACCCTGAAAATGAGGCAGCACTAAGGACCTTCACCGTGGTCGGGATCTCAATTGCCCCCACAATGCTACCGGAAAACGCATAAGGCAACACCTCAATGACCGTATCACCCGCAGGGCTCTTGGGCGGGATCAGAATACACGTAGAGGTGCAGCTGCCCACACCTGAAACGGCACACGTGCCGTCACCGTTACTGCGAAAGGCCAGTCCCTCGCTGTATGTGGGCGATAGCGTAACGCTCCCCTCAGTGCTCTGCTCGTCGGACGAGGGTGGCAACGATGACGTCCCCTCTCCACCTTTTTCACCCTCCACTTCATCTTCTTCCGCTGTTTGCGCCTCGGCCCCGACGACCGCGCAGCCGCAAATGATCCCACAAAGCAGCAACAGGCACAGCAGCATTTTCCATGTCTTCATTTTTCTTTCCTCCTTTTATAGTCGTCACACCCGACAAACCGAGTCCCTGCTTGTCAGGTAAGGCTATCTTAGCACGCAAAAGGATCGCGGTCAAGTGCAATCGCTCGCACAAAACGACGGCAAACGGGTGAAAAAACGCGCTTTTCGGGGGCTTTTTGTCCCGTGCTGTCGCTATGCGGACGTTACTGGAAAAATGCGCGATAAAAACAAGCGGCGGCTAAAAATTCACAGCAGCCGTCTTGACATCTTTTGTATTTTTATGATATGATATGATATAAAGTATTAAAACAAGAGGCAAATGATGAAGATCCTGTTTATTGGCAACAGCCACACCTATTATAACGACATGGTGCACACCGTTCAACGTCTGCTGGAGGCAACGGGTGAGAAAACACACGTCACCATGCTGACGCGCGGCGGTAAGCCCCTGCCCTTTCACGTGCAGGACCCTGCCGTACCCTTCAATATCCGCTACGGTGGCTACGACGTGGTCGTTGCACAGGACCGTGCCTCCTCCTTTGACCCGATCGGCTTTGAGGAGGGCGCCACAGCTCTGAAGGCCCTGACAAGCGAGCAAGGCGCCCGCTTTGTGCTGTATATGCCCTGGACTCCGCGCGACAATCGGGAAGCACAGCGCGATATGACAGAGGCGTATCTTTCCTTTTGCCGCCGCGAGAATTGCCGCTTTGCGCCTGCAGGCGAGGTTTTTGGCAAGCTGCTGACCACCGACCCCACCCACACGCTTTACCGCGAGGACGGCAACCACGCCACGCCACTTGGCAGCTATGCCGCTGCTGTAACGATCTTTTATACCCTTACCGGCCGCAAGCGCACTGTGAACCCAACCAAGATCAACGACCCCGGCATTGCCGACGGATTCGATGCCGCGCTTTGTGCGCGCATACACACAGTGGCCTGCCACATGGCGCGCCTGTATAACGGCTGATGGCGACCCTTAAGATCGGCTCTGCTACCCTGCCGAACGGCTTGCTTCTTGCCCCGATGGCTGGCGTTACAGATCACGCTTTTCGCGCCACGTGTCGCCGTTTTGGGGCAGAATATACCGTAAGTGAAATGGTATCGGCAAAGGCACTTTGCTATGAGCAGCGCACCCGCAAAGGCGCCCCTGCGCGCACCGCCGCACTGGCCGCTGTAAAAAAAACGGATGGGCCCATGGCCATACAGCTGTTTGGCAGTGAGCCCTCATTCATGGCTGAGGCGGCCGCCCTGCTGGAAAGCGGCGACTTTCGCGGTGCAAGCTACGAGCTCCCCCCCGTTGCGATCGATATCAATATGGGCTGCCCCGTACCCAAGGTAGTATCTAACGGCGAGGGCGCGGCCCTCATGCGTACCCCGCAGCTTGCCGCTGAGATCGTGCGTGCCGTCAAAAAAGCGGTCACGCTCCCCGTGACCGTCAAGATCCGTGCCGGGTGGGACAACGACCACCGCAATGCCGTAGAATTTGCCAAGCAAATGGAAGCGGCAGGCGCTGACCTGATCACGGTGCACGGGCGCACACGGCAGCAATTTTACGCCCCATCGAGCGACAATACCATTATTGCGGCCGTAAAGAAGGCCGTACACATACCCGTGATCGGCAACGGTGATCTGTTTACCGCCGAGGACGTGTTGCATATACTGGAACAAACGGGCTGTGACGGTGTGATGATCGCACGCGGCGCCCTTGGCAATCCCTTTTTATTTACACAGATCAAGGCAGCGCTGGCGGGCGAGTCCTACACACCCCCCACCACGGGCGAACGACTGCAAGCCGCCATTTCTCACGCTGCCGCTATGGTGGAAAACAAAGGGGAGGCCATCGGCATCGCCGAGGCACGCAAGCACATGGCCTGGTACTGTAAGGGCCTCAACGGTGCGGCCGCCGCGCGCGACCGCTTGATGCACGCGTGCACGCTTGCTGAATTTGAAGCTATATTTGACGATCTGTTAAAGCAGGAGGTAACGGTGCCTTGATTGCCATTCTTACCACCGACGAGATCTTGAGGCAGATGCTATGCTTAGAGACCGCTCGCGGCAATTTTGACAAAGAAACACCCGAAAATGCCACGGTATGGCTGCTTGATCTTGACAACCCCCCACGCACGCTGCCACCAAGCAAGGAGAGCCTTGTTATCGGCTTTTCACGCACCCTGACAGTGCATCCGCGCGCCGACATGGTGCTCCCCCTCCCTTACCCCACCGAGGTGCTGCAGCAAATACTTGCCGACTGTCACGCCAAGGGGCGCGATGCGACCGAAATACGCCATGTGCAGGGCGCTGCACTGATCGATGGCAAAAAGATCGGTCTCAGCCCTGCGGAAGAGCACATTTTCAAGCTTTTGCTTGAAAAACGGGGGCAAACGGTATCGGAAAACGAGTTGATCGCCGCCCTTAGTGGCAGCCGAGCCTCCACCAATGTATTACAGGTGCACATCTATCGCCTGCGGCGCAAATTAGCCGCCGTCAGCACCGTGACCGTACGCGCAGTGCGCGGTATCGGTTATCGCATGTATTAAGAAAGGATCACCACTATGCAATCTCGCCCTTGCGCGTCCCTGCACAGAGGATGTTAAAGACCACAGCCGCCCCCGTTGCCGTTTTTGATTCCGGCATCGGGGGCATTGGCGTTTTGCGAGAAATACGAAGGATACTGCCACGTGAAAACCTGCTTTATTTTGGCGACACTGCCATGGCGCCCTACGGCGAGCGTGCCCCTGAGGAGATCAAGGCCTTGGTTTTACACCATGCAGCGCATCTGCTGACGCACGCAAAGGCCCTGGTGCTGGCCTGCAACACCGCCACAGCTGTCGCGGCCGAGGTGCTACGCGCCACGTACAGCGAGGTGCCCATTATCGGCATGGAGCCTGCCGTTCGACCTGCCTTGCTGACAGGAAAGCACAAAACCGTGCTGATATTGGCTACCGCCGCCACGTTAAGGGAACAAAAGCTCTCCCGCCTATTGGAGGAGCATAAGGGCCGCGCCACGTTTCTTACGTGTGCCGCACCCTCTTTGGTGCGCTTGGTCGAGCAGGGGCACTTTGACGACGAGGTAGCAAAACGGGAAATAGCAGCCCTCCTTGATCCGATTTTGGCGCATGCGACCCCCGATGCCGTGGTGCTTGGCTGCACGCATTTCCCCTTTGTGGCAGGTACTATTTCGCGTTTTTTTGGGGGGACGGTACCTCTTTTTGACGGTGCTAAGGGAACCGCAGGAGAGCTCGCGCGACGACTTAAGGCAGCGGGGCTCGATCGCAGGGATGCAAGACATGGCAGCGTTGTACTAAGTGCCAGCGACCCCGCCTCTCTTACCGCCATGCGGCGGCTGTTGTAGATTGGCCTGCCAGTCATGCAAAGAATACTTACTACCCGTTAACGGGTTCGCCCTTCTCAAGTCAACCGCTCACTTCAATCCCTTCTCTCCGCCCCTCGTCGGTCGGCTACTTTGTAGCCTTCTCTCCGCCCCTCGTCGGTCGGCTACTTTGTAGCCTTCTCTCCGCCCCTCGTCGGTCTGCTACTTTGTAGCCTTCTCTCCGCCCCTCGTCGGTCGGCTACTTTGTAGCCTTCTCTCCGCCCCTCGTCGGTCGGCTACTTTGTAGCCTTCCTCCGAGAGGAAGGTGGCACGCGAATGCGTGACGGAAGGAGCCTGCGTTATTTCAAAGTTTTTACTCTTTACAACTTCACTCGCTTTTTACAAGCATTTTTCCTATGCCGCGCGGGCTCCCTCAGTCTTTTGCTTTGC
>SVSV01000080.1 GCA_015064125.1 Oscillospiraceae bacterium | reverse complement strand
GGTGCCGTTGAGGATACCGTCCACCCTTTCGATGCGGTTCGAGGCGAGGTCGTTGACCATCGGACGGATGACGGGAATACCGCCGCCGACGCTTGCCTCAAACAAGTAGCGCACGCCGTTTTTGGCGGCCAGTGCCAGCAGCTCGTCACCAAAGCGCGCCACCACCTCCTTGTTGGAGGTCACCACGTGCTTGCCTGCCTCAAGGCAAGCCTTGGTAAAGTCATAGGCGGGGTGAGAGCCACCCATCATTTCGGCAACGACGGTAATTTCTTTATCGTTCAGGATATCGTTAAAATCATGCGTGACGAGATGCCCGAAGGGGCTGCCCGGAAATTCACGCAGGTCAAGAATGCGCTTGACAGCAACCTTTTTGCCAAGGTTTTTTTCGATCACAGCGGCGTTATCGGCCAGCACCTGTGCGGCGCCGCTGCCCACTACGCCAAAGCCAAGGATGGCAACGTAAATCATGGTTTTTCCTTTCCGCGCGCCGCGGCGCGCCAAGCGGGTCATTGATAAGATATATTATAGCACATAATTTTGCCAAATGCAAACAAAAGTGTTGAAAAAAAGCAAAAAATATGTTACAATAGCCTTATTAAAGTTAAAAAGGAGTGAAAAATATGGGCTCTGCCGTGGGCAGTATGAAAAACGTTAAGATATTTGTGCTGTATCTGATGCAAAATCTCGGCCGCGCACTTGATTTTGTCACCCTCAACGATATCGTTATGCAGACCGATTACGTCATGTATCTTGATTTTGCCGAGGCCTTTGGGCAAATGCTTGACGCAGGACTGGTGGCTGAGGCAGGAGAGCTTGACGGCGATAAGCTTTACGCCATTACCGAAAAGGGCATCTGCGTGGCGGAGAACCTTTCAAGCGACGTGCTTTCCTCGATCCTTGATAAAAGCCTGGCCGCGGCGCTGCGCTATCTTGATTTTAAAAAGCGCGGGATCGTGGCAAAATGCACCACCGAAAGGCTGGGCGAGGGGGAGTATCAGGTGCACGCCCAAATGACCTGCCATGGCAAGGTGCTGTTTGACAACGTCCTTGTGGTGGATAGCGCTGACCGTGCGCGCCGCATGGCGGAGAATTTCCGCGACCGTCCCGAGGTGATCTGGCGCGGTGTGCACGCGCTGCTTGCAGGGAACATGAACTTTTTGTTTGATTGAACGTGAGGCGGTTGCCGCGCCATCTGCGTGCGGCGGCCGCCTTGCTGTTTGTGTTTGCTTTGTGACGGGCATTAAACACAAAAAAATCAGAATTTTCGGCATATTTCACGAAATTTTTTCGAAGAATATGCAAAAATTCAAAAAATTCTCTAAAAATCCATTGACAAAGTATAAATTTATGTTATAATAAATATATGCTTTGGATATCTGCCAAGAGGTTTTATGAAAGCTGAAATGCAAAACTGTGAGGCTGCGGCGCTCGTATTGCGTGTGCGCCAAGGCGAGCAGGCGGCCTTTTCCGCCCTGCTGAACATGTATGAGCCGCTGATCGCCAAGCGCGTCGGTGTCTTTGCCGCGGGTCTTTCCCACGAGGACGCTGAGGATCTGCGTCAGGTGGCGCTTGTGGCTTTTTATCGCGCCGCCTGCGGCTTCGATATGGCACAGAGCGAGGTGGAGTTTGGCCTTTACGCCAAGATCTGTATGGATAACGCCATGGTTTCGCATTTGCGCGTGCTTCGCCGTCACGAGCAGACGCTCCCGCTGCTTGACAGCATCGGTGATGCTGCCGCTGAGGACCCCGCGGGGCGCGTGATGGATGAGGAGGCCACCGCCCTGCTGCTTTCGCGCATTCGCGGCGTGCTTTCCCCTTACGAATACCGCGTGTGGACGCTGTATGTGGCCGGTCACCGCACGGGCGAGATCGCAAGGCTTTTGCAAAAGCCCCCCCATTCTGTTGAAAATGCCGTTTACCGTATCCGTCAAAAGCTGCGCGCAGCACTCGGCGATCTGCGGTAACGCATTCTATATGCCCCTGTAGCTTAACAAGAGCGTTGAAGTAATTTCAGAATTTCTCAAAGGTGGCGGTCAAAATCCGTCTGGAGGCAAAAACCATTTTCTATTTACAAAGCGAGGTACACAGCAATGAACGAAGAAATCACCATGGTTGGCGCAACCGACGAAGTCTTTGAGGACGAGACTCTTGTATGCAAAGAGTGCGGCAATGAGTTCGTATTCACCGCAGGCGAGCAGAAGTTCTACAAGGAAAAGGGCTTCCTCAACAAGCCCAAGAGCTGCAAGGCTTGCCGCGACGCAAAGAAAAACGCGGGTAAGGCGCAAAGAGAGTACTTTATCACCACGTGCGCTGAGTGCGGCGGTGAGGCTAAGGTAACCTTCCAGCCCCAGAGTGACAGACCTGTTTACTGCAGCGCTTGCTTCGAGGCAAGAAAGAACGCACAGTAAGGTGTCTTGAATTTCCCCCGATGCCGCGCATCGGGGGTTTTTCAAGGCTGAAAATGGTTGACCGTTCAACAAAAAAGGGGGATCGTGATGGAACGAGAGCGCTTTGAAATTTTATCGGCAACGATGCTGCACCTGGTGCGCGCGGTACAGGAAATTAAGGCGCAAAAAATGGCCGCCTACGGCTTGAAGGGGAGAAGTGCTGCGGTGCTTTGCCGTATTTTTGAGCACGGCGGTGCGCTGAGTGCGACGGATCTTGTCAGGGTGTGCGAGGTGGACAAGGCGCAGATCTCACGGTGCCTGGCGGAGCTTGGCGCGTGTGGGTTTGTAGAAAGGGAGGATGACGGTGTGCGGCGCTATAAGCAAAAATACCGCCTCAGTGCCGCAGGCACGCACGCGGCGGCGGATATCAGCCGCGCCTTTGCCGATATTGAAAGGAGCGTGAGCAAAAACCTCACCGCAGCTGAGCTTGAGGTGTTTTTTCGCACGCTGTATACGCTGTGTGACAATTTTGACGAGCTGCTGCTGAAATATCGGTAGCGTGATGCTCTGAGCGGAGCATTCACGCTAATGAATTGCAACAATGTTGCATGAATTGACACTGCGTGTCATGAATTGCGGTAAGCCGCATGAATTGCCCCAAGGGCATGATGCCAATTCATGATGCCTCATTTGCGCAGCAAACGACATCATTTCATCCTTGATAACAAACAAAAGGAGCAAACACACAAGACGAAAATCTTGTATGTCTGCTCCTTTTTATTTACAGCTTGGCGAGTGCGGCAAGCACACCGTTAAGGTTTTCACGGTATTTTTGCAGCTTCTGACGCTCGCCCTCAACCACGGCGGCAGGGGCCTTGGCGACAAAGCTCTCGTTGGCGAGCTTGCGCTCACCGCGCTCGATCTCGCCCATCAGCTTATCGCGCTCGGCCGTGAGGCGCGCTCTTTCCTTTTCGGTATCGATAATATCGGAAAGGGGCAGGAAAACAGTGGCGGCGTCGGTGACGATCTGCACGGCGCTGTCGCCCAAGATCACACCCTCAAAGCTCTCGGCCACCTCAAGCTCGGAGGCGGAGGCGAGGCGGGCAAAGAAGGGTGCCGTTTCGGGGCCGAAGCTCTCCTGATATTTGGTGGCGATATAGACCTTTGCCTTGCGCGAGGGCGCTACGTTCATCTCATTACGGCGCTGACGGATGGCACGGATAGCGGCGATCACGCGCTCCATATGGGCGGCCTCGTCGGTAAAGTCCAGCGCGGCATCTGCCTCGGGGTAGGTGTCGATCATGATGCTCTCGCACGTATGGGGCAGCGTTCCGTAGATCTCCTCGGTGATGAAGGGCATGAAGGGGTGCAGGAGCTTTAAGGTGCCCGTCAGTACAAAGGCAAGCACCTGCTGGGCAATGAGGTTGCCCTCGCTTTCCTTATCCGCGAGGCGCGCCTTGCAAAGCTCGATATACCAGTCGCAGTAAATATCCCACAGGAAATCGTAAAGGGTAGAAAGCGCCACGCCCAGCTCGTAGCCGTCAAGCGCCTTGCGAACGGCCGAAACGGTCTTGTTGTAGGCGGTGAGGACCCACTTGTCCTCGGCGGCAAGCTTGTCTGCGGCGGGGAGCGCGATGCTGTCAATGGTGAGATTCATGCGCACAAAGCGTGAGGCGTTCCAGAGCTTGTTGGCAAAGTTACGCGCGGCCTCAATCTTCTCGTCGGAGAAGCGCATATCGTTACCGGGTGAGTTGCCCGTTGCCAGCGCAAAGCGCAGGGCGTCGGCGCCGTATTCGTCAATGATCTGCAGGGGGTCAATGCCGTTGCCCAGTGATTTTGACATTTTGCGCCCCTGTGCATCGCGCACAAGGCCGTGAATGAGCACTGTGTCAAAGGGCTCCTTGCCCGTGTATTCGAGTGCCGAGAAGATCATACGCGACACCCAGAAGGTAATGATATCGTAGCCTGTCACCAGCGTGCTGGTGGGGTAGAAGTAATCAAGATCCTCGGTTTTTTGCGGCCAGCCAAGCGTGGAGAAGGGCCACAGGGCAGAGGAGAACCAGGTATCGAGCGTGTCAGGGTCCTGACGCATCTCGCGGCCGCACTTGGGGCAGGTGGCGCGCGCCTCCTTGGTGACAACGATCTCATTGCAATCGTCACAGTAGAAGGCGGGGATGCGGTGGCCCCACCAGAGCTGACGCGAAATGCACCAGTCGCGGATATTTTCCATCCAGTGGAAATAATTTTTCTCAAAGCGCTCGGGCACAAATCTGGTGCGCCCCTCCTTAACAGCCGCGATCGCGGGCTTGGCCAGGGGCTCCATTCTGACGAACCACTGCTTGGAGATCATCGGCTCGATGACCTGATGGCAGCGGTAGCAGGTGCCCACGTTATGGGCAAGGGGCTCAACGCCCTTAAGATACCCGCCTGCCTCAAGGTCAGCAAGAATGACCTTTCTTGCCTCGGTGGTGGTAAGACCTGCGTATTTGCCGCAATCAAGCACCTCGGGCTCGCCCACGGCTGCCGTGCCGTTCTTGAAAAGCAGGTCGGCCTCGGCCTTGTCTGCGGCACCCGTCATTTTACCGTCGTAGGTAAACACGCGCACGCGCGGCAGACCGTGGCGCTCACCCACCTCGCAGTCGTTGGGGTCGTGTGCGGGTGTGATCTTTACTACGCCCGTACCCTTGGTCATATCGGCGTGCTCGTCGCAAACGATCGGGATCTCCTTGCCGAGCAGGGGCAGGATCACGTGACAGCCGTGCAGATGGCGGTAGCGCTCGTCCTCGGGATTGATGGCCACCGCCGTATCACCCAGCATGGTCTCGGGGCGTGTGGTGGCAAGCTCCAGCATTTCGCCCGTTTCCTTCACGGGGTAGAGCAGGTGATAGAAATTGCCCTGCTTGTCCTCATATTCGACCTCCGCGTCGGAGATCGAGGTGACGCACGTCGAGCACCAGTTTACCATACGGTTGCCGCGGTAGATCAGACCCTTATCGTACAGGCGTACAAAGACCTCCTTTACCGCCTCGGAGCAGCCCTCGTCAAGCGTAAAGCGCTCGCGTGTCCAGTCGCAGGAGGAGCCCATACGCTTTAACTGGCTGACGATACGGCCGCCGTATTGCTCCTTCCAGGCCCATGCGCGCGTGAGGAAACCCTCACGGCCAAGCTGGTCCTTTGTGATGCCCTCCTTGCGCATTGCCTCCACGATCTTGGCCTCGGTCGCGATCGAGGC
>SVSV01000079.1 GCA_015064125.1 Oscillospiraceae bacterium | reverse complement strand
AAAACGAGAAAAAACCACCCCGAATGGGGTGGTTCTCGTTTTGGAGCGGATTACGGGGCTCGAACCCGCCACCTCGACCTTGGCAAGGTCGCGCTCTACCAAATGAGCTAAATCCGCGAGGTGATATGAGAAGAAGCGTGGCGACCCGGATGGGACTCGAACCCACGACCTCTAGCGTGACAGGCTAGCGTTCTAACCGACTGAACTACCGGGCCGAATGATGGGTGTACCGCCCCTACAACGTAAAGGCGGTACACGGATCTTTGGTGGAAACAATAGGGCTCGAACCTATGACCCTCTGCTTGTAAGGCAGATGCTCTCCCAACTGAGCTATGCTTCCTTGCCGGCTTGGCAACAGGTGGTATTATAGCATGAAAAAAATAGTTTGTCAACCCTTTTTTGAAAAAAATTTTTTAAAAAATAAAAAACGGGCGAAGCACACCTTCTGCCACGGCAGCGCTTCGCCCTAAAAGGAGAAAAAAGAAGAAAAAATCAAAAGGCTGTGATAAAGGCGAGCCCTTATCGTGTTTATTATAGCAAATGTCATACGACTTGTCAAGTCATTTTTAAAAAATATTTCAAAAAATGCACAATATATAGACAATTATTTTGTGCACAAACACAAAATATGCGAAATGTCGCACGACCTACGACAAAAAACTCAATCTTTATTTTGTCGTGGTAAGATGCGCGTGCTTCCCGCAAGGATCTGCAGTGCATTTTTCACGTAAAAAGGCGGCGGTCTTAGCGATCCCCGCGCAAAAAGGCGTGCAGGGGTGCCAACCGGTATCGCTGATCAGCGCGCTGATGTCGGCGCGCAGACACGTAGGGGCATCGGGTGTCGGCCTTAGTCTGCCAAAATCAAGCGGGGCATCGGGGGCAAGCAGATCGCGCAGCCCCTTCACGTAATCGCGCAAGGGGCGTGAGATGCCGCTACCCAGCACGTAGGTGGCACCGTTGCGTCCGTTTTGTGCTGCCAGGCAAAGTGCAGTGGCGGCATCGGCGGCGTATAGATAGTCCCATAGCTGTGTGCCGTCGGTAAGGCTCGGTGTGCGACCCGACAGCAGCTCGCGCGCCACGTAAGGGAAAAGCGCGTTTTCATTATCGTGTGGTCCGTAAACACTTAAGATCCGTACCCAGATATGTCGCAGGCCGAGCGTCACTGCCGCCTCACGTGATAAAAGCCCCGCCGCCAGCTTGGCGGCGCCGTAAGCATTTTGCGGGAAGGGGGGCGTGGTGGGGGAAAGCGGTACGGTCGACTTGCCGTATTCGGCTTGTGAGCCGGTCCCTACAAAGGTGTGGCAGCCAAAGCGTGCGGCGGCCTCTACGGCCGCCAGTGTGGCATCGATGTTTTTTAATTGCAGCGCGGCGTCGTGCCGTGCTGCGCCCGTGGTACCTGCCCAACCAAGATAAAAAAACACGTCAAAGGGGCTGGCTTCTTCATTTTTTAGCTGTGAGAGCTCTTGCAGTGTGCAGGTCCGACGGATAAGACGCGGATGGAAGGGAATTTCACCCATACGTCCCTCAGGACGCCCTAAGATCAATACCGTTGCTCCATGTAGTAAGAGCGTTTCCAGAAGAGCTCTGCCAATGGCGCCAGTGGCGCCGTAGATGATGGCTTTCCTTATTTTCATATCGATGGCTGATAGCGTGCGGCTTCCTTCTCCTCGTCCGACAGGAAGGGAGCCATATCGTCGAGCGCGGCAGACACCATGGTGCCGTCGGGGAGCGCTTTTGCTGCGGCCTTGGGCGAAAAGGGCTGACGTGGGTCGACCTTGACTTCACAAAATACGGGGCCGTTTATACGCAACACGTCCTGCAGTTTTTTTTCGCATTCGGTGGCGCTTTGTATGCGGATAAATGGTATCCCAAAGGCCGCGGCAAGCTTGCCAAAATCGGGAAAGCTCACACCGCTTGTCGCATCACATCCCACCACGGGTGGCGAAAAATAGGCTTGCTGGGTCTGGCGGATCGAGTGATAGCCGTTGTTATTCAGGAGAAGGATCTTGATATTGAACCGATGGTGAGCGAGCGTGGCCAGCTCCTGCAGATTCATCATTATGCTGCCGTCACCGTCGATGAGGACCGTGCGGCGCTCGGGCGCCGCCAACGCAGCGCCAAGGGCGGCAGGCAGGCCGTAGCCCATTGCGGCGCACCCCGAATTGGTAAACAGGCGCTGTCCTTCTTTGATCTTGGCGGCTTGGAAGGTCATCACACACGCACTGCCGTTGCCGCATACCACGGTGTCGTTGGTGCTGAGTGCATCAAAGAGCTTGTCGAGAAACAAATAGGGATTGAGCTCCTTGCCGTGGGATATTGCTTCCCGTATGGCGGGATAGCGCGCCATGAGAGCCTTGCAGTGCTTTAGCCACGGGGCGTGGGCAGGGCTGGGTGTGTAGTCAAGGGATAACAGCAGCTCCATGAATTGCCGCACGTCGGCACAAATTGCCATATCTGCCCCAACGGTATGCTTTTTTAATTCTTTTTCATCGATATCTACAATGATCCGATAGGCGTTTTTTGCAAACTCGTGCAGGTTATGCCCCACCATGCGGATGTTGAGGCGGCACCCCAGAGATAAAAGAAGATCGCAGCCCTGCACAGCAAAATTGCCCGCGCGCGTGCCGACGGTTCCCGGCATGCCGACAAAATAGGGGCTGTCGTAGGGGACGGCATCGCCTGCATTCCATGCGGTGACCACGGGGATCTGCAGCTTTTGCAAAAGCTGCGGTAAAAGCGCCGCCGCACCGCTAAGACGCACAGCCGTGCCCACCAACAGCAGTGGCGCCTTGGCCGCATGTATCTTTTCTAAGATTTCTTGCCCCGTGGTGGGGGTAACGGTTGGCGTGCAGGGCTTTTTCTTTGCCACGTGGCGCAGCTTTTCGGTATCGATGCTCGCGGCCTGCACGTCAAGCGGTATGTCGAGCCACGCGGGTCCGCCGCGCCCCTCAAGTGCTGCATAGCAGGCTTTTTCAAGATGATAAGCAATGTCATTTGGCTCTTCGACGACGGCAGCATATTTCGTCATGGTGCCGACCGTGCCGACGATGTCAAATTCCTGGTCCCCTAACTGCCTTAGCCCCGTAACGGTGCTGTTTTTTGCAAGATGCGCGCGCTTTACCTGGCCCGACAGGATCAGCATGGGTATAGAATCAAGAAATCCACCCATCACGCCCGTGATGGCATTGGTGCCCCCGGGGCCGCTTGTTACGCATACTGCTGCAAGCTTGCCTGTGAGGCGTGTGTAGGCCTCTGCCGCCATTGCCGAGGCCTGCTCGTGATGGTTATAGACTGTGCTCAGGTGCGGTGCCTTTCCAAGGGCTGCGTTTAAATGCATGGCGCCACCCCCCGTCACGGAAAAGCAGTGGGTGATGCCCTGTGAGCTTAAAAAATCCGCCACGAAGGCGGCTACGGTCGTTTTCATATCTATCTCCTTATCAATGCCAGAATTTCGCAACACGTCCCCGCAAAGCCGAGGGCGTTTATCCCCTCCCGTTCACCTTTTTTCTGAAATCCGAAGCCGTACGTGACGCCGATAAAATCGGTGCCGACGGCTGCCGCCGCCTCGGCGTCGCTCAGTGTGTCGCCGATCATCACAGCATGCCGTGGCAGGACGCTCGCCTCTTTCAGGGCGCGCGCCAGGACTGAGGCCTTGCTCTCGTTCGTGCGGGTGCCGCAGGCTACGTTAAGAAGGGGCGTCAGCTTGAAATGAGAAAGCAAGGGGAGCGCGTAGGCCTCTCGCTTGTAGGTCGCAACGCCGATCAGTACACCCAACTCTCTTAGTGCTTGCAGTAGCGAGAAAATTCCCTCATACGGGGTGGCAGAAAAAAGCTCCTTTGTAGCGTAGCGTGTGCGAAAGCAGTGGCAGGCCTCGTCAAGTGCCTTGCCCTGCAACGCAAACAGGGCGGCAAAGGATCTTTCCACGGGTGGTCCGATGCACGCGGATGCCAGTTGATCGTCGGGCGGTAACGAAAGCCCCATTTTGTGTGCGGTGTAGCGAATGGCAGCAAGTATCCCCTTTGTGGTGTCAAGGAGCGTGCCGTCTAAATCAAACACCGCCATGCGGCAAGCTGTATCCTTCATCGGTGCAAAAGGGGCGCTTCCCGTTGTGCGGCACACAGCGCCTCAGCCGCCTTGCGTGAAAAATACAGCTTGTGCTCCTCTGGTAGCAAAGGCAACAAAGAAAAGACTTTTTTTGCATCAAGTCCTTTTTCCTGCTGTAAGAAGCTGACGTAATTGGGGTGCACGCGTGCCATGGCTGCTAAAACATAGGGGAGCTGATAGCCCCAGGTCGGGCTGCCGCTGAGTGGCAATACGTAGCGCTCAATGGTCGCCAGCAGCTCCCCTATCTCGTACCGTCCCGACGATCTTGTGTTTTGCCAATGCGCCAATAATTCAAGCGGCGTGTTGCCTGCGCTTTTTCCCATGCCGAACAGTGTAGCATCTAAGATCAGCGCACGTGAGGGTGCGAGGGCGGCAGCATGGGTGCAAAGTGCCTGACACGCGGCAAAGCCAAGCTGCAGATTGTTGTGTGCATGATAGCCGATGGCCACGTGAGGGGCAAGGGCGCGGTCAAAGCGTTTGAAATAAGAAACGATCTCCTCAGGTCCCAAAAGGCCGTAGGTGTCGACGATGGAGATGGCGTGCGGCGAAAGGCTGTTTGTAAGCGAGAGGAGCGCGGTTAACTCTTGCGGAGTGTAATCTGTTACCGAAACGGGCTGCACAAATAAAAGATACCCCAGTGCCTGCAGTGCGCGGCAAAAGTCGATCGCCTCGTGCATGCGATCCTTTTTAAAGATTACGCGTATGCCGTCAAGGCAGCTTTCTTCGGCAGCGCAGACGTGATCGATGGGGCAGGTGCCGTAATCGATCATGCCAACGAGCAGAGTATGCGTTCTTTTTTCTTTGCCAAGTAGCTGTGTAGCGCTTTTTACGTCGGGGAAAATGGTGCGTGTCTTATCAAAGGGGCGTCTTGCGTCAAAAAATCCGATTTCAATGATATCGATGCCTGCGTGCTCTAAGCCCTCGAGGATCCCCCTTGCCGCGCTCTTGCCGAATCGCCAGTCGTTGATAAAGCCGCCGTCACGCAGCGTGCAGTCAAGCAGTGAGATCTGCTGCATGCGTTCGCCTCCTCTTGCCAAGATTAAACTGATTAACAGTATAGCCCGGCACGTGAGCATTTACGCATTCAGAGCGGTTTTGGTGCGCAAAACCTTAAAAAATAAAAAAAGCAAGCACTCTGCTCACTTAAAATTGGAAAATAAAAATCTAAAATTGGAAAACGGACAAGAGCCGACGGAAGGACTGAGATACTTTTTGCGCAATGCAAACAAAAAAGCGGATGCGATCTGCATCCGCTTTTTGTGTACAGCAGTTTGGGCGAAGCTCGCCCCGGAACGGTGAAAATTATTTAACTTCAACCGTAGCGCCGGCCTCTTCGAGAGCCTTCTTGATGTTGTCAGCCTCTTCCTTGGAAGCGCCCTCCTTGATAGCCTTGGGAGCAGCCTCAACAAGGTCCTTAGCGTCCTTAAGACCAAGGCCGGTGATCTCACGAACAGCCTTGATAACAGCAAGCTTGTTAGCACCGAAGGATGCAAGAACAACGTCAAACTCGGTCTTTTCCTCAGCAGCGGGAGCAGCAGCAA
>SVSV01000005.1 GCA_015064125.1 Oscillospiraceae bacterium | reverse complement strand
AAACGGCATGCTTTCGCATCCGCACAGCTCACGCCCGTCACGCACCGTGACGTTCTTATCGGTGATCACACAGGAAAGCCGCACGTTATCTCCCGTCACGGTGTCCTGCATCAGAATAGAGTTCTTAACGACCGTTCCCTTGCCGACCTTTACCCCGCGGAAGAGTATGGAATTTTCAACCGTTCCCTCGATCACACACCCATCAGCGATCATCGAGCCGCTGACCCTGGCGCCGCCTGCATAGCGGGTAGGCACCGAGTTGCGCACCTTGGTAAAGATGGGCTGATTGCGGCGGTAGAACAGGTTTACGCGGTTGACAGGGTCCAGCAACCGCATCGAGCACTTGAAATAGCTTTCAAGTGAATTGATGCGTGCAAAAAATCCATCGTATTCATACGCATAAAACTTGTCGTGTGACAGGTTGCGCAGGATAAAATCCTTGTAAAAGCTCTTATGGCCGTGAGCGATGGCCTCGGTCACCACGCGCTTGAGGTACGTGCGGTTAACAAGCCAGATATCGGCACAGATCTTGACCTTTCCCTGCTGTCCGCTGTATTCGGCGAGATCGGTGATGCGCCCGTCAGTGCTGACGGTAGGCACCTCGGAATGGTCATCAAGCGTCTGAAGTGCGGTATCCACGGTGGTGGTAATGGCGGTAAAATCCGCGCCGCTCTGCTCATGCGCCTTCATGACAGCGGAAATATCCACGTTGCAGATAACGTCACAGTCCGAGAGCACCAGCACATCCTCGGTGCAACGGTCAATAAAGTTCATCACCCCCATCAGGGCCTCAAGACGGGTAGAATACACACGCCCTGCGGCGGCATTATCGTAAGCGGTGATGAAGGGGGGCAGGATCTTAATGCCGCCCGTGCGGCGCGCGAGGTCCCAGTCCTTGCCGTTGCCGATATGGTCAAGCAGGGATTGGTAGTTGTAGTGCGTGATCACGCCCACCTTGGTAATACCCGAGTTTACCATGTTGGAAAGTGCAAAATCAATCAGACGGTATCTGCCGCCAAAGGGAATGCTCGCCATAGTACGGCGCCCGGTCAGCTCGGGCACGGTCGCATCATGAATATTAGAAAAAATAATGCCTGCTGCAGTCATCATTGTGCACCTCCCTTATCCGAAACGATCTCGCCATCGGCGATCACACCGTTTTCCTCAACGACAAAGCCCTCTCCGACAACGGCAATGCCCTTTGCGGCGGCACGCGGCTTGCCGACGCTCGCACCGCGACAGATCCTCACGTCGCGGTCAATGATCGCGTACGATACGTGTGCGCCCTCGTGAACGATGCAGTCGCCCATCAGAACGGCATCCTCCACCACAGCGCCCTCCATCACGCGCACGTTCTCGCCAAGCACCGAATTTCGCACGGTGCCAAGGATCTCGCACCCCTCGGTGATCGAAGCATTTTCGATCACGGCGTTGGGGCCTACGTACTGGGGCGGCGCGTTTTCGTGACGCGAGAACACACGCCAGCGCCCGTCGTTTAATTTCAGCACAGGATCATCGCCCAGGATATCCATATTGGCCTCCCAGAGCGAATCGATGGTGCCCACATCCTTCCAATAGCCCTCGAAGGAATAAGCCATCATCTTTTCGCCCGCGCCAAGCATGGTGGGAATGATATTTTTACCGAAGTCGTTGGCCGAGTCGGGGTCCTTCGCATCAGCGATCAGATAATCAAAGAGCTTTTGACGGGTAAACACGTAAATACCCATCGAGGCCTTGGTGCTATCGGGATTTTTGGGCTTTTCGGTGAATTTATAAATAGTACCGTCATCGTGCGTGCTCATAATGCCGAAGCGACTGGCCTCCTCCAGCGTTACGTCAAGCACGGCGATCGTGCAGGCAGCACCGGTCTTCTTGTGGTGATCGATCATTTTGGCGTAATCCATGTGGTAAATGTGGTCGCCCGACAGGATCAACACGTACTCGGCATCATAGCGCTCGATGAACTGCATGTTCTGATAAATGGCATTGGCCGTGCCCTTATACCAGTCAGCGCCGTCCTTCCCCTGATACGGGGGCAGGATCTTGACGCCGCCGTAGTTGCGGTCAAGGTCCCAGGGCAGACCTGTGCCGATATATTCATTGAGCACCAGCGGCTGATATTGCGTGAGCACGCCCACAGTATCCAAGCCCGAGTTCACGCAATTGGAGAGGGGAAAATCAATAATGCGGTATTTTCCGCCAAAGGTAACGGCGGGCTTGGCCGTTTTGTCGGTCAGCGCATAGAGTCTGCTGCCCTGACCGCCCGCCAGGAGCATTGCCACGCATTCTTTTTTCTTGAACATAATCTATCCTCCAGGTTTTTTGATACGTTTAAGGGGAAGCGGGGTTCATAAAAGAGGGACTGAGGATTTCTTTTGGGGGAATTTGCGCCGACATTTTAAAATGACGGCGCTAAGGGGGGGTAAGGTGAGCTTGAGCGACTGTGCCTGCCCATGCATAGGCCTTTGCTCCGTGCGCAGCTCACCGCTGTGCACGCGGCCACTGCCGCCAAAGCAGGCATCATCGGAGCTTAACACCTCCTGCCATATCCCATGCAGGGGCACCCCTACACGGAAATTCTCACGCAAGACCGGGGTGAAGTTGATGATCACCACCACCTCTTTCCCCTTTTTATCGATACGGCGGTAAGAGATCACGCTTTGATCGCAGTTATCGGGGTCGATCCACTGAAAGCCGCTCCAGCCACCGTCACACTCGTATAACGCGGGGGTCTGCAGATACAGATGATTGAGTGCCGCCGTGTACCGCTGAAATTCGGCGTGCCGCGGATAATCAAGCAAAAACCATTCAAGCTCATTTTCATGATCCCACTCGCGGAACTGGGCGATCTCACATCCCATGAACAGCAGCTTTTTGCCGGGGTGTGTCATCATATACGCCAGATGCGCCCGTGCCCCCGCAAATTTCTGCTCATACTCACCGGGGTTGCGGTCAAGAAAGGATCTTTTGCCGTGCACCACCTCGTCGTGCGAGATCGGCAGCACGTATTTTTCGCCAAAGGCATAGGAGAGCGAAAAGGTCAGCTTGCCGTGATTGAATTTGCGGTAGATAGGATCGGTCTCGGCATAAGCAAGCGTGTCATTCATCCACCCCATATTCCACTTCAGGGTAAAGCCAAGGCCTCCGTTTTCAAGGCTGGTAAGGTTCCCCCAGGCGGTAGACTCCTCCGCGATCATCAGCACATCGGGAAAGGCACCGTGCATATGGGCGTTTAATTTACGGAAAAAGGCCATCGCCTCAAGATTGCGGTTATCACCGTATACGTTGGGCACCCATTCGTCGGGGCTGCGGTCATAATCAAGATAAAGCATCGAGGCCACCGCATCGACACGCAGCCCGTCAGCATGGTAGCGCTCCACCCAATAGGTGGCGTTGGAAATGAGAAAGCTTTGTATCTCCTCGCGCCCCACGTCAAAGCAGCGTGTGCCCCAGCCGTGATGCTCCTGACGGTCCTTGCCCTGGTATTCGTAAAGCGGCTCTCCGTCAAACTCGTAAAGCCCCTGGGCATCCTTCGGGAAATGCGCAGGCACCCAGTCGAGGATCACACCGATCCCCGCCTCGTGCATCGTATCCACAAAGGCCATGAAATCGTGCGGCGTGCCATAGCGTGAGGTGGGGGCGAAATAGCCCGTGACCTGATAGCCCCACGAGCCGTCAAAGGGATGCTCCATCACAGGCAGCAGCTCCACGTGCGTGTAGCCCATTTGCTTGACGTAGGTCGCCAGCTCACGCGCCGTTTCGGCATAGGTATAGTAGCTGCCGTCATCGTGCTTTTTCCAAGAGCCGAGATGCACCTCGTAAATATTAAGGGGGCGCTCCTCGATCGGCTTCCTTGCCTCGCGGCGGCGATAGGCAAGCCAGCCCGCATCACGCCACTGATATCCGTCGATATCAAAATAGATCGAGGCCGTTTCGGGATATTGCCCTGCATACGTCGCATACGGATCGCCCTTATAAATATCGCCGTGCGCCGTCTTCATTTTAAATTTATAAAGCTGACCCTGACCGAATTCAGCCTCAGTCAGCGTAGCCTCATACACGCCCCCCTCGGTGATGCGCGTCATCGGATGGCTTTCCTGCCAGCCGTTAAAATCACCCACCACAAACGCGGCCTCGGCGTGCGGCGCCCACACGCGAAGCACAAAGCCGTTTGCGGTACGGTGCGCCCCAAGATACTCGTGCGCATGATAATTGGTGCCCTGATGAAACAAATACGGCGCCAATGTGTTTTCCTGCATGTGCTCACCTCCCTACGTATAATTATCCAAAAGATTGGCTCAATTCTATTATAACAGTAACCATTATAAAAAACAATATATTTTTTCCACAATTCAACTTATAAATTCTGACAAAATGTGCAAAAATATGCAACCTTATTACACCCATCGCGCTTTTTTTAAAATTTCAAAGACTGCCGCCAACTTCCATCGGTTTAGCATTGACATTTTGAAAGTGTTTTGTTATAATATTATGTTGAGGATATATTGTCTATTTGCGCTTTTGGGGCAAAAGAAAGGGGGACGCCGTGTCGGATTTGCTTTTTCCGCAGCTTGCAGGTAACAGTGCCTTACGTGCACAGCTCGGCACGGACCTGCGCAATGCAACCTTTTCTCACGCCTATATTTTAGAGGGACCCAAGGGCTTCGGCAAGCACACGCTGGCGCGTCTGATCGCGATGGCAGCAGCCTGCGAGAGCCGCACAGACGGGGGGGCGCCCCTTCCGTGCGGTCACTGTAAATTCTGCCGCAAGATCGAAGCAGGCAACTGTCATGACGTCATCACCGTATCGCGTGAGTCTGACCGTGCCACAATGGGCGTAAGCATCATTCGCGACCTGCGCCGCAGCATTGCCGCCGTCCCCAACGACCTCAATTTGAAGGTATATATCATCGAAGATGCGCACACCATGACCGAGGAAGCACAAAATGCGTTTCTGCTCACCTTAGAGGAGCCGCCCCCCTTCGTGCTGTTTTTACTGCTCACCGAAAACGCGGGGGCATTGCTTGAAACCATTCGCTCCCGTGCCCCGCGTCTGCGCCTGCAGCCGATCGCACGCGAAGCACTGGAAGCATACCTGCTCACCTCCGCTGAGGGTGCGGCGGCAGGCGCGCCCACGCTAAAACGCGAGGCAAGCGATGAATTTGAGGCGCTGCTGACCCTCTCGGGCGGCTCTATCGGCCGCGCCCTTACACTGCTTGATGCCACTGCGCGTGCACCGCATCTGCAATATCGCGAAAACGCCACGCGTCTGCTTACCCTGCTTGCCGCAAGAGATAAGGGCGATGGCATTTTACTGCTGCTACGCTCGTTCGGCACGGCACGCGGGGAGGTGCTGGCACAGCTAAATGCCGTGTCGCTTGCATTGCGCGATCTGATCCTGCTCTCACAAAGCGAGCGCGCCCCCCTGATCTTTTTCACAGACCGCGAGGCAGCGACCGATCTTGCCGAAAGCTTTACGGCTGCACGTCTGTTTGCCCTGCACGGGCAGATCGCTGCCGCCATGGCGGTGCTCGAGCGCAATGCCAACGCAAGACTGACGCTTACGCATCTATTTACACAATTCGTTAACACATAAATAAGCCTTGGCCACGCCAAAGGCAAGGAGATACTATGGAACAAAAGAAAAGCTTTCACACAAAAAAAGAAGGGGAACCGCGCATTTCGGTGCGCCCCGGCAACTTTATCGTACCGGGCGATAGACCCGCTCCCCCATCAGAGCCCGCACGTCGCGAGGCGACCAACGACAATAGATCGGCATCGGACGGCAACACCGGCACCCACCAAAAAAGCGGTAGCCGCCGCCGCGGTCACCGCGGTCGCCGCGGCCAGGGACACGGTAACGCCCCCCGTCAGAGCGAGGTGCGCGCCGAGCAGGTAAAGCAGCCCGAGGCTGCCCCAAAGCCCCAGAGCGAGGGACAAAAGAAGGGGCGCGACCGACATCACGGCAGAAATCGCCGCCGTCAGCAGCCGACCCCTGCCGCCATCACCGCCGAGCCCGTGCCAACACCCACTGCTCGCCCCACGGCAGCACCCGAGATCACACCCTCACTGCAACGCGAGCTTGACGCACAGTTCACCTCCCCCATAACGCTCCCCACCTCATCTGTCATCGAGACCGACCGACACCTCAGCGAGGAGGAGCGTGCCGCACTGGAAAAGGAATTTGCCGTGGATATTGCCACTGCCTCTTATCTCATTGAGGATGTGCCCTGCGGCTTCCCCGTACCCGACGGCAACGCCGTTGAGGTCATCGGTGTGCGCTTCCGCAAAACGGGCAAGGTCTACTTCTTTGCCCCCGCAGGCGAGCGCTTTAAGATCGGCGAGGCCGCCATCGTGGATACGGCGCGCGGTCCTGAGCTTGGCGAGGTAGCGATCCTCAACCGCAAAATGGCCGAAAAAGATATCGTACAGCCTCTGCGCGCCGTGATTCGCCGCGCCACCAAGGAGGACATTGCACACTATCAGGAAAACCGTCAAAAGGAATCCGAGGCTTTGAAGATCTGTGCGGAGAAGATCGCCGCACACAAGCTGGAGATGAATCTGGTCGATGCACAGTACGCCTTTGACAACTCAAAGCTGCTGTTTTATTTCACCTCTGAGGGGCGCGTTGACTTCCGCGAGCTGGTACGCGATCTTGCAGGTGTCTTCCGCACGCGCATCGAGCTCCGACAGATCGGCATTCGCGACGAGTCGCGCCTTGTCGGCGGTCTTGGTATGTGCGGACGGCCCTTCTGCTGCGCCACCTTCCTTTCCGATTTCGGTCAGGTATCGGTCAAAATGGCAAAGGAGCAGGGGCTTTCCATCAACACCTCCAAGATTTCGGGATGCTGCGGACGTCTGATGTGCTGCCTGCGCTACGAGCATGAAAGCTATGCGGCAGAGGCCGCCCTCACACCCAAAAAGGACACGCGCGTCATCACCCCCGACGGCCAGGGCACCGTCGTAGAGGCCACACCGCTGCTGGGGACCGTCAAGGTCGTGCTTGACAATGCCGAGGCAGGTGCCACCGCCACCTATCACCGCGACGTGCTCACCGTCCTTGGCAAGCAGACATGTGAAAATGCACCTGCGTGCGCCAAAGCACAGCAGGAGGACAGCAAGGAATAACAGGCTGCCAATAGCACTACCAAAAATTTATTCAAACTTTTTCGTCGAAAACAGTTGCTTTTTTTCAAAAATATGCTACAATGGTAGCGTAGCCTCACGGAAACCAAACTCACAAGCCGTGCGGCCAATCATTTTTACGGAGGTACATAACCATGGCTTACAAAATCACCGATGCCTGCATTTCCTGCGGCGCTTGCCAGCCCGAGTGCCCTGTTGAGGCTATCAAAGAGGGTGCCGACAAGTATGAGATCGATGCCGACCTTTGCATTGAGTGCGGTGCTTGCGAGGGTGTTTGCCCCGTTGGCGCTCCCCAGGCTGAGTAATCAGGCTTAAAAATGAAAAAGACTGGTTTTAAGCTACGGCTGCAAAACCAGTCTTTTTCACTCATATCTCATTTTGATGAATAAAGGAGCTCTTATGTGCGCCGAAATTTTGCTTGCCGCCGACGAGCGTCTTGACGAGGTCAACGAGGATCTTGTCCTCATACAAAAGAAAAATGCCCTTGCCTTTGGAACCGATGCCTTTTTGCTTTCGGCCTTTTTGCGCCCCGCCACGCGCGAGCGCGCGGTGGAGCTTGGGTGTGGCAACGGCATTATTTCGCTTTTAGCCGCCACACGGGGGCGTTTTTCGCATATTACAGCAGTGGAAATTCAAGCTCAAATGGCTGATCTCGCCGCTCGCAACGTCGCCTGCAATCACCTGAGTGACCGCGTTTTAGTGCTTGAAAGCGACGTGCGGCTGTTAAATGCCGCCACCCTCGGGGGCGAGGTCGGCGTTGTATTTGCCAATCCCCCGTATATGCGCACCGACAGCGGCGCCGCCTCACCCTACGGCGCCAAGGAGATCGCGCGACACGAGACCAAGGGCGGCATCAGAGAATTTGCGGCAGCCGCCGCAAGAACGCTTAAATACGGCGGGCTGTTTTATACCGTCTACCGTCCTGACAGGATCGAAGCACTCTTTGCCGCCCTACGGGAGCACAAGCTGGCACCCAAGCGTATGGTGCTGGTGCAGGATCACCCCGAGGCACCCCCCTCGATGCTCTTGCTCGAAAGCAAGCTCGGCGCCGCCGAGGGCTTGGTGCTCCTGCCCACGCTGTGCCTGCACGAAAAGCGCGGCGACAAGGCGCTCTCGCCCCGTGCCGCCGCCATCTATGAAAACGGCATTTTTTAAACCGTTTCACTGTTTTTTAACACCGTTTCGGCACTTTTTGCTTTTTAACCGCCAACGCCCGTATACGACACGATCCCCTCATAGATGCCGCGCGCAAACAGCCCCGGGCTCTCGTTCATCAGGCGCGCATCGCGCGCATTGGTGATAAATCCAAGCTCAAGCAATACCGCAGGCATCGCCGTGCGCTTCAGCACGTACAGCGAGGGGCGTGCGAACACACCGCGCGTGGCAAGCCCCGTGCTTTCCTGCAGACCCG
This sequence comes from Oscillospiraceae bacterium, assembly GCA_015064125.1. Taxonomy (GTDB): domain Bacteria; phylum Bacillota; class Clostridia; order Oscillospirales; family CAG-272; genus Firm-07. Next base: position 34,125 of record SVSV01000005.1, on the reverse strand, counting down.
CCAGCATTGCCTCAGCAATGCCTGCCGCCCGTGTGCCAAGTGCAAAAACAAAGGCCTCACTGCCCGTGGCAGCCGCCAGCTCCGAGGCATTGGTGTGCAGGCTGATAAAATAATCCGCCCCCCATGCATTTGCCTCCTCCGTGCGCACACGCAGACTGCTGGCATTTGAGGTGCCAAGCTGCGTTTCAGGGGTCGGGCGTGACAGCCTTACCTCAAAATTACCGTTTTGCCGCAGCAGCGTTGCCAGCTCCTGCCCGATACGGTATACAAGATTTTGCTCACGCAGTCCGTTCCCCTCTGCCCCTGCGTTTGGGTTGACGGGATTATGTCCCTGGTCAATATAGATCTTTATCGCCATACGCACTCCCCTTTTTTGATACTACACCCATTTTATGATACTTCACCGTGCGGTGCCACCGCACAAAAGGAGCTACTATGTCAAATGAAGAAAAAAATCGCATCGTTGGCGGCACGCTCTATCTCGTAGCCACCCCCATCGGTAACCTTGCAGACCTCTCCGCCCGTGCGCAAAAAACGCTGGCCGAGGTCAGCTTTATTGCAGCCGAGGATACGCGCAATACCGCCAAGCTTTTGGCGGCCTTTGATATTTCACAGCCCCTTGTTTCCTATCACGACCACAACCGCCGCGAGCGCGGCCCACAGATCGTTGCGCGCCTGCTTGAGGGCGAGAGCTGCGCGCTGGTCACCGACGCAGGCACCCCCGCCATCAGCGACCCCGGCGAGGACCTTGTAAGGCTTTGTGCCGAGGCAGGCGTGCCCGTGACCTCGGTGCCCGGGTGCTGTGCGGGCATCACGGCCCTTGCCCTCTCGGGCCTACCCACAGCAAGATTTTGCTTTGAGGGCTTTTTACCGCGCGAAAAAAAGGAAAAAGCAGCACGCCTTGAGGCGCTTGCCACCGAAACACGCACTATGATCCTGCACGAGGCGCCCCACCGTCTGCGCGACACCTTACAGGAGCTTCATCGGCTGCTTGGCCCCACACGCGACATCGCCCTTTGTCGCGAGCTTACCAAGCGCAATGAGGAGATCCTGCGCACCACACTGGAGGGTGCGATCGCGCATTACAGCGAAAACGAGCCGCGCGGCGAGTACGTGCTGATCCTGGCAGGCGGCCCCGACGCGCCCAAAGCGTCTGAAAGCTCCCCCCTCTTATCACTCTCCCCCACCGAGCACGTGGCATATTATGAAAAGCAGGGGCTTGCGCGTATGGACGCCATCAAAAAAGCCGCCAAGGAGCGCGGTATGCAAAAAAACGAGCTTTACCGTCTTTTACATCAAGAAAAATAACAAAAGCCCTTGATTTTTACACATTTTTGTGCTACAATTTTTTTATTATTCTAAATTTCTCAAAGGAGAACGTCCATGGAAAAACGTAAGGTTGGCGTCATTGGCGCCACGGGTATGGTGGGACAGCGCTTCCTTACCCTGCTTGATGATCACCCCTATTTTGAAGTAACCGCGCTCGCCGCCTCCGCACGCTCGGCAGGCAAGCCTTATCGCGAGGCCGTTGGCAGCCGTTGGAAATTGAAGACCCCGATGCCCGCTTATGCCGCTGATATGATCGTGCACGATGCCGCTAACATTGAGGAAATGAAAGCACTTTGTGACATGGTCTTCTGCGCCGTAGATATGAAAAAAGAGGATATCCGCGCCCTTGAGAACGCCTATGCACAGGCCGAGATCCCCGTGGTATCCAACAACTCCGCACACCGCTGGACGCCTGACGTGCCGATGGTCATTCCCGAAATCAACGACGCTCACCTTGCCGTGATCGAGGCACAGAGAAAGCGCCTTGGCACCAAGCGCGGCTTTGTTGCCGTGAAGCCCAACTGCTCGATCCAGTCCTACGTGCCCGCACTTACCGCCCTTCTCGAATTTGAGCCCTACGAGGTAGTAGCAACCACCTATCAGGCTATTTCGGGTGCAGGCAAGACCTTTAACGAGTGGCCCGAAATGATCGACAACGTCATTCCCTTTATCGGTGGCGAGGAGGAAAAGAGCGAGCAGGAGCCTCTGCGCGTCTGGGGCGAGGTCAAGAACGGCGAGATCGTGAAGAAGGAAGGCATCACCATCACCACCCAGTGCATTCGCGTGCCCGTGACCGACGGCCACACTGCCGCCGTATTTGTAAAATTCCGCAAAAAGCCCACCAAGGAGCAGATCCTTGCCGCTTGGAAAGGCTTCAAGGGCAAGCCCCAGGAGCTGGGCCTCCCCCACGCACCCGAGCAGTTTATCACCTACTTTGAGGAGGATAACCGTCCCCAGGCAGCGCTTGACCGCGACATTTACGGCGGCATGGGCGTCACCGTTGGACGTCTGCGCGAGGACAGCGTTTACGACTACAAGTTTGTAGGCCTTTCTCACAACACCCTGCGCGGCGCCGCAGGCGGTGCCGTACTGATTGCCGAGCTTCTGCATAAAGAAGGTTATTTTGACTGATCAGCAAGAACAAAATAAAGAGGGAGAGGAATCCTTTTGCAAAAGGACTCCTCTCCCTCTTTGTTTTTCGCACCTGCGAAAAACAAATTCACCTACTCTACCGAAAACATCGAAAGCATAAAGGAAATAATACCTCTACCGCACGAAATCAAGACTTGCTTAAACATTTCCCAACTCTATTACATGCTTTCCCAATAATGACGCTTTTCTCTTAAATTTTGCCCACCGCCGCACTTATGCACAACATAAGTTATAACCACGTCGCTTTGCGAAAGCATCCAAGTATTCCTTTTTTCTATAGCCGAAGAGGGCCGAACACATAAGCCTCTCGGCGTAATATTTTTGCAGCTTTTGCCGCCTCGCGGCTTGTAAGGTATTACATGACTGCACCGCGTCACAACAAAATCTGCTAAAAATCTTTCAGCCGAGAGGTGCTTCCCAGCTTCGGCAGAGCAAAAAGGTGTTATGACAAAGGAAAACACTGCAGAAATATACGGATATTGCAAAGTATTTTCCTGCAGTCAGAGCCCGTTTTTGCCTGCCCAAGCCTTGTGGGTTCGGCTCTCTTCGGCTATCGCAAAGCGCGGCAAAGCATTTATAAGTGTGCAAGGCAATAATGTATCCGCCCCTTTAAAATCTTGCGTTGCTTGCGGCACATACGCAAGCACTACTATATATCGTATATGCGCATAGTGCTTTTTTAAATCTTTTAACACACTCAGCACCAAAGCGTCAAAATTGCCGTGATTTCCCACATAAAAGAGGTCTGCCCCCTTATTGCATATCAAATCATTTAGCACATGATATAAGGACGTAACAATACCTTTGTCAACGTCGCGATGGCCAAAAAAAGTTACTGTCAAAATAATTTCCTCCAAAAATATTATTACATATCCTATTAGGATACACGCGTTATTTTAACATATCCTAATAGGATATACAATAACATTAATAATATTTTTGCGAGGTTAAATAAATGAATTGCGAAATAGATTATGCGGAAATCGGTAAAAGAATAAAGGAATTCAGAACTGCTCTGGGCTGGACACAAGCAAAATTAGCCGAAATATCTCAAACCGAACCCTCTAATATTTCTCACATTGAACGCGCCGCAACCAAGGTCAGCCTGCCTACATTGATCAAAATCGCCAACGCACTTGGCGTTTCACTTGATGAATTGGTCTATCAGAATCTAAAAAAGTGCGAGCATATTTCAAACGCACGCATAAATGCTCTGCTTTCTGACTGCACCCCGGAGGAGCTAAACGCCATATGCACGGTGATTGAAACCACCAAGGCTGTGTTACGCACAAAAAAATAACACCTTTGGAGCACTGAAAACAGGCAAACGGTACTCACCCCCAAATATCATATCCTTTTTTATAAAGGTTTTTGGTAGAGGGTGGTGAATTTGTTTGCCCGTGGGCAAACAAAGAGCAGGGAGACCCCATTTTTCAAAAGGGGGGCTCCCTGCTCTCTTATTTTTCATTTGATCTGAAAAGAAAGATGCTGCAATTTCTCCATAGCGGCACAGAAAACGGTTTTATCGTTTTCGTGCGTAAGGCATGCCTCGGCCTTCTCGATCGGCACCCACTCGACCTCAGCGATCTCACCCTCACGGGCCTTGATGCTTTCATCGGTGGTAAAGGCAAGAAAATAGACGACCTCCTTCATCACACCGGGTGAAGGGCTGTAGCTGACGGTCTCGCGGAAATCCGAAATGATCGCGATACGGGAGGAGGTCTCCTCCATCACCTCGCGCAGAGCCGTTGCATATTCACTTTCGCCTGCCTCCATATGCCCCTTTGGAAAGGAGCGATGGCCGCCTGCCTTATGGCGTATCATCAAAATATAATAATTTTCTCCTTCGCGGCGCACCACCAGTGCGCCGCAAGATTTTTCCCAAGTCATAAGAAAACCTCCTTTGGCAAGAAACCGCGTGAGCTATCCTCACTGCGCGATCTCCTCCATTACAAAGGCTTCCAGCACGTCGCCGACCTTAATATCGTTAAAGCGGTCAAGCGCGATGCCGCATTCATAACCGTCGGAAACCTCCTTAACGTCGTCCTTGAAGCGACGCAGCGATGCGATCTTATCCTCAAAGATCACGATGCCATCGCGCACAACGCGGATCTGCGACTGACGGGTGATCTTACCGTCCTGCACGTAAGAGCCTGCAATAAAGCCGACGCCCGGCACATGAATGGTCTGACGCACCTCGGCATGGCCAAGCACGTTCTCGCGGAACTTGGGTGCCAGCATACCCTTCATAGCCGCCTCGATCTCCTCGATGCACTCGTAAATAATACGGTACGTGCGGATATCGACACCCTGACGCTCGGCAGAATCGGTAGCAGCCTTATCGGGACGTACGTTAAAGCCAACGATAATGGCGTTAGAGGCGGCGGCAAGCATCACGTCGCCCTCAATGATGCCACCAACGGCAGCATGGATCACGCGCACCTTGACTTCCTCATTGGTGAGCTTTTCAAGCGACTGCTTTACAGCCTCAGCAGAGCCCGCCACGTCAGCCTTTACAATAATGTTAAGCTCCTTCACACCCTCGGAGATCTGTGCAAACAGGTCGTTGAGGTTGGCGCGGGCGTTGGCCTTAAAGCCCTCCTCCTTGGCCTTGTCGCGGCGCTGATCGGCAAGGGTTCTTGCCATACGCTCGTCTTCAACGGCGGCAAACTCGTCACCTGCCTCGGGCACCTCGGCAAGGCCGACGATCTCAACAGGCACCGAGGGGCCTGCCTCCTTCACCATACGGCCTGTATGGTCACTCATCGTACGCACACGACCAACAGCGGTGCCTGCGATCACGATATCACCGTTATGCAGCGTACCGTTTTGCACCAGGACCGTGGCAACGGGGCCGCGTCCGCGGTCGAGCTTGGATTCAATGATAATACCCTTGGCACGGCGATCGGGATTAGCCTTGAGCTCCTTCATGTCCGCCACCAGCAGTACGTTTTCAAGCAGCGTATCGATGCCCTCGTGCTTCAGAGCCGAGATCGGCACGCAAATAACGTCACCGCCCCACTCCTCGGGCACAAGGTCATATTTGGTAAGCTCCTGCTTGATGGCATCGGGATTTGCACCCGGCTTATCCATCTTATTAATGGCTACGATAATATCGATCTCAGCGGCCTTTGCGTGGTTGATAGCCTCTACGGTCTGGGGCATGATACCGTCATCGGCAGCCACCACCAGAATAGCAATATCAGTTGCCTTGGCGCCACGCGCACGCATGGCCGTAAACGCCTCGTGACCGGGGGTATCAAGGAAGGTCAGATCACGTCCGTCGACCTTCACACGATATGCGCCGATATGCTGTGTGATACCGCCTGCCTCACCTGCGGTCACGTTGGTGTGACGAATGGCGTCAAGCAACGAGGTCTTACCGTGGTCAACGTGACCCATGACACACACGACGGGTGCACGGTCAAGCAGATCGTCAGCGGCATCCTCAGTATCGTCAAACAGCTTTTCCTCAATGCTGACAACGACCTCCTTGGTCGCCGCAACACCAAGCTCGGAGGCGATCAGGAACGCGGTATCAAAATCAATGGTTTGATTGAGCGTCACCATCATGCCCATCATCATAAGCTTTTTCACGACCTCGGCAGGGGCGATCTTCATGCGCGATGCAAATTCGCTGACGGTGATCTCCTCGGGGATCGTGACGTGAAGCGCCTGCTTCGTAGCGGGAGCCGAGGACTTACGGGCCCCCTTCTTGCCTGCGGTAAGGGCATGCGTACCAACCTGCTGCTTCTTCACACGCTGGTTGCCACCACGCGCATCGCGCACGGCATCGGGTACAAAGGTATCAAGACGCTCATCGTATTTGGAAAGGTCAACGCTCGAGCCGCGCATATCCACCACACGCGTGGTGCGCGCTTGCTTGGTCGTTTCCGTGCCCTTGGGCGTTTGTCCACGGGTAATAACAGTCGGACGGAACTGCTCGCGCACGATGCGTCCGCCCCCCTCGTCCTTATCACGGAAGCCGCCATTCATGGCGCCACCGCGATTTTGTTGGGGCCTTTGTCCGCGCTTATCGTCGCGGCCAAACGGGCCTTGCGCAAACTGCGGCTTGGTGGCGGCCGCAGAGCTACCGCCACGGGATGCAAAATCAGGACGGGCAAAACGGTCGTTGGCGGGTCTATCCGTACCGGGGCGCGCCGTTTGCGCGGCGGGTCTGCCCTGTGACGGGGTCATATCACGGCGGGACTGTGCGGCAGGCGCTGCCTGACGGGTTGCCGCAATGGTAGCACGCAGATTTTGCGGAATATTGTAGGTGCGCGTTGCAGCAGGCTTCGCCTCGGTCGGCCTTTGCTCTGCCCCAACGGCAGTATCGGTGGCCTTAACGGCCTTCTTTGTGGGTGTAACCTCTTTGGAAGCGGGGGCGGTAGCAGTCTCCGTCTTCGGTGCGGACTTCACCTCGGGCGCTGCTTTTGCTTTTGCGGCAGGCTCCGCCTCAGCCCGGGGCTTAGGTGCCTCGGCCTTTTCGGGTGCTGCGGGAGCCGCCTTAGGCTGCTCCGTACCCTCTGCCTGCTTCTTTGCGGCAGGTGCTGCCGCCACGGTGGGAATATAGGTATCGCCAAACAGATAGCCATCGATATCCACTACCTGCTTTTCGCGCGTAAGCGCGTCAAAAACAATGTCAAACTCCTTCGCATCAAGCGATTTTGACGTCGTTTTACATTCAAGACCCTTCGCGGTCATCAATTCGGTAATTTGTTTACTTTTAATACCAAAATCCTTTGCTAACTGTGCAACCTTAAATGCCATAAATCCTCCTTGTCTTCCGCAGTCCGTGCGGAACACTCTTCCAAAGTGTTAGTGTTCGTTCATGCGCCCACACGGGCGCCCGTGTATAAAAAAGGTACAAATGATTAAAACGAGATGTGATACAGTGCGGCGATCGCGGTAGCCAGATTTTCATCAAGCACCGCCACAGCACCGACAGGAGCTGCTTTGCCGACAGCGGCACCGAGGGCCTCGGCACCGAGGGACAAGCGCTGCAGCGGCACGCCGTAATAAGCAGTGCGATCTCCGATGCGCTTGTGTGCATTCGGCGAGGTATCGGCAGCCTCCAGCACGATAATATACTTATCTTTGGCACCGTTACGGGCCTTTTTCAATGCCTCGCATACCAGCGGTACGCCGATGGCGGCGGCACGGGCACGCACGGCAAAGCCGAGCAGTCCCAGCGCCTTTTTTTCATTTTCATTCATTGGCAGCCAATTCCTCTTGCATGGCGGCAAAGACCTCAGACGGGATCTCGCACGCGAGGTTGCGTGCAAGGCGCCCCGAGCGCTGTGCTTTTGTCAGGCACGTGCCTTTTTTACAAATATACGCACCGCGTCCCGATTTTTTGCCGGTAAAATCAAGCGACACCGCGCCGTCGGGCGCGCGCACGACACGCAGGAGTGTATTTTTAGGAAAATGTCCGTTGCAGCCAAGGCATTGGCGCTCGGGCATTTTTTTGATTTTTTTATCCATTTTTAACACCGTTCAGGGGTTATTCTGCTTTGATGTCGATCTTAAAGCCCGTAAGTCTTGCAGCAAGACGGGCATTGAGGCCCTCACGGCCGATCGCCAGGGAAAGCTGGTCGGGCTCTACCAGCACACGGCAGGTACGCTCACCCGTCAACTCAACCGACAGCACGCGCGCAGGGGCAAGTGCGGCGGCAATAAACTTCTCGGGCTGCTCGCTGTAGGGGATGATATCGATCTTCTCACCGCGCAGCTCCTCAACAATCCCACCGATACGCATACCGCGGTTACCGATACAAGCGCCGATAGGATCAACGTTTTCGTCACGGGAATACACGGCGACCTTGCTGCGCACACCGGCCTCACGCGACACGCTCTTGATCATGACAACGCCGTCGGTGATCTCGGGGATCTCCAATTCAAACAAGCGGCGCACAAGGCCCGAATGAGAGCGTGAAAGCGTCACAAGAGGACCGCGCGATTCCTTATTGACCTCCATTACGAACACCTTGATGCGGTCGTCGACCTCAAAGCTCTCGCCCGGGATCTGCTCGCCCTTCAGGAGCACGGCGCGGCCTGTACCCGTATCCAGCACTACGTTGCCGTTAACGGGGTCGATCTTGCTCACCGTTGCGGTAATGATCTCCTCACGCTGGCTCTCATAGGCCTCCTGCATGACGCGGCGCTCACCCTCGCGGATGCTCTGGATGATGACCGATTTTGCAGCGGCAGCGGAAAGGCGGCGGAAGTTTTCGGGCTTCACCTTGATCTCGATCAGCTTGCCCAGGGTATGGCGCTTATTGAGGGCCTTTGCGTCCTCAAGCGAGATCTCGGTCTCAGGGTCGGTGACGGTTTCCACAACGGTTTTCTGCTGGAACACGCGCACATCGTCCTTTTCAAGGTCAAACAAAATTCTCACGTTAGCGCCTGCCCCGTATTCCTTATGATAAGCGGAAACGAGTGCGGCCTCAATTTTTTCAAGCATGTACTCTTTGGGAATACCCTTTTCCTTTTCGAGAAGATCAAGTGCATTCAGGAAGGATTCCTTGCTGCTTTTTTTCGTGCTCATGATTTTATCCTTTCGTTATATGTGTACTTTCTTTTTAAAACTCAAAGACGGTTTGTAGCTTCGCTACAGCGCTGCGCGCAAAGGCGCAGACCTCACCGTCGACCTCAACGAGCACGTGATCCGCCTCGTCGCGGCCCACCAGAATGCCGTTTACGGTCTTTTGGCCGTTCACGGGTGCGAAAAAGCGCACCTCAACCGCCTCGCCTACCGACAGATCGATATGCATATCGGTACGCAGATCACGCTCGATCCCGGGCGAGCTTACCTCAAGGTCGTAGGAGACATCGATCGGATCAGCCTCATCAAGAACGGGGTCAATGGCACGGTGCATGCGTTCGCAATCGTCAATGGTGATACCCTCGTCGTTATCGATCGTGACACGGAGCACGCGACGCGCGCCCTCCTTCAGGAACTCAACGTCCCAGAGCAGAAGGCCCAGCTCCTCTGCCACGGGGGTGATGAGCTCGCGCACGGTTTCGGCAATGTTTTTTGCTGTTGCCATGTGGCACCTCCTTTGTTTTGGCGTGGATCTTTGTTGGCAAAGAAGAAGAGCAGGTCAACCAACCTGCTCCAACCCACTATCCATACTGCCAACAGTATAGCATACTTTTTACCGTTTTGCAATAGTGTATGCAAATTTTTTTAAAGTTTTTGCCAAAAAGTCAAAAAGTACAGGAAATTTTTAGCTATTCCTCGCTTTTTTTCACAAATCTATCAATTACTGTGTTTACAATCATCAAAATTTATGTTATAATATAAAATTAGAGAAATATTTTTAAAGGAGAACCGCCATGAACGGCATTACCCTGAACAAAACCGAGCTTGCCGCCTGGCGAAGCCTCATTGCAAGACCTGACACAAGCACACAGCTGCTTATTGCCGCCCTGTATCTTGCATCTGCCCTGATGCTGCCGTTTGCGGCAAACGGCGTGCTTGCCCTTACCTTCGTCGCCACCTGCGCGGTTTTTTACTATATGCAAACACGCACGCTGCGCGCGATGCTGCTGCCCGCCCTGCCCGTGGCATTCCTGTTTTTCGTTTCGGGCTCTATGCTGCTGCCCGCCGCATTTTGCGCCATCGTCTTTGGCGGTGCCTCGGGCGCTTTGCTGATCGCAACCGTCAAGGAAAAGGCGCACCTGCCACTGGTCTGCCTGCTGCCGCCTGTTGCTTTTTTAGCCGCATGGGCATTCGGCGCCGGGCCCGCCGTCGCTGCGCTCACACTCCTGCCCCTGCCCGTCGCCCTTGCCGCGGGCCTTGCCGTGCGGCTGTGCAAGCCCTTTACCTCGTCGGTTGCCGCGATCGCCGTTGCTCTTGCCTCTGTCTTGCTTTTGACGGGCACCGTTGTACTGAGCGTGCTTCATCTCCTTGACCCCACGCTCCTGCCTGACCTGCTCGGCACCTGTGCCGACGCGATGCTTGAGCTGCTGGCCGAGCAAAATGCACTTTACGCCGAGGCTGGCCTCGGTGCCGCGCTCCCCCTGCCCGACCGTCGTGAGATCGTGAATATGCTCACCGACCTCGCCTACGTTTCACCCGCACTGTTTGGCATCATCTGCCTTGTCGTCGCCTACTTCATCTGGCGCACGCTCTGTATTCTGCTCACCGCCCTTGGCGCTCTGCCGCGCGTACCGCGTGTCTTTTCCACTCCCACGATGAGTGTTGGCGCCGCGCTGCTTTTTCTGCTGTCCTATCTGGTGGTGATGATCGCCAACGCAAGCGAGATCACCCTGACGGGGATCGTCGCACAAAACATCGGCATGCTGCTTGAGCCGGGGCTTGCCCTCATTGGCGTCGGCCTGCTCCTGCGCCGCGAGGGAGAACGCTCGTGCCTATCCACGCTTCTGGCCATCGGCATGGTCTATCTTCTCTTTACCGCCCCCTCCGCCGCGCTCTCTCTTGCTGCGCTGGCCGGTGCCACGGTGGTACTGCTCGTCGCCTATCAGGGCGCAAAAAAAAATAAAGGAGAACCGTAATGCAAAAACAATCCGAGTTCCGTCGCCGCACGGGCGTTGCCATTCCCATGCTTGTTCTTCTTGCACTTGGCCTGCTCTTTTTCGGCGTTTATATTATCGCCTCGCGCCAGGCGGACGTACGGCTCACCACGCGTACTGCACTGATATTCCTCGGTGCTTACGTCGCGTTCAGTCTGCTTGCCTGTCTGTTTTTCCTTCTGCGCGAGCACAAGGAGCGCAGTGAGGAAAACCTTTTTGAGACACTCAACACTAAAATGCACAATATGTTCAAATATGCCGTAGGGCTTCCCTACGCCATCACCGACGAGCAAGGCCGTGTACGTGTTCTGAACAGTGCGCTGCAAAGCATTCTCGGTGCCGAGGATCCCTTCTGGCACGGCATGCTTCCGGATTTCTGCGGTGGAACGAGCCTGCAGGAGATCATCCGCACGGGCATTGGTGGCGAGGATCGCCGCACCGATCTTGGGCGCCTGACGATGCACACCATCGCCATGCAGGCCGAAAATACCGCCGCCCCTACCGAGACCCTGCCTGCCAGCAGCATTGACGGCACAGTCGTAACATTACCCGATGGGGGGCGCTACGTCGCGCGCGCCTATGCCGTGACTCTCAATGACAGCATCAGCTATCTTGTGACCTTCACGGACGTGTCGGAATTGCTTGACCTGCGCGAAAAAATGGAGCGCGATATGCCTGCGGTCGCCTACATTGACGTAGATAACCTGGAGGAATTGACACAGTACACGCACGCCAATTACCGCGATGCCTCACGCAAGGTCGACGACGTGCTGATCGGCTGGGCCGCCGATATGGACGGCTTCCTGCGCGAGTACGAGCGCGACCGCTATATTATGTTTTTCTCGCAGGAGAAGCTTCGTCTTTGCGAGGAGGATAAATTCAACGCCCTGCTTGGCCGCATCCGCGACATCCGTCTTGGTGAGTACGGGATCCCCGTCACGGTCTCCATCGGCATTTCTCTTGACGACTGCTCCATGTCCGAGCGCGCCAAGGAGGCAAGCTCGGCGCTTGATATGGCCCTGCAGCGCGGTGGTGACCAGGTTGCCGTGCGCCGCCGCGAGGGTATCCGCTACTACGGCGGTCAGACCAGACCCTTCCAGCGCCGCTCACGCGTACAATCCCGCGTGGTCGCAAGCTACCTGCTCACAAAAATATCAGAGGCCGACAATCTGCTTATCATGGGCCACAGCAATCCCGACTTTGACTCGATCGGCTCATGCGTGGGTATTGCCCAGCTCGGCCTGCTGGCAGGTATCCCCACCAAGATCATTATGGACCTTGACAATGCCAACTTCCGCGTCGCGACCGAGCGCCTGATGGGCTCCAAAATATACGGCGATATGTTCATCTCCGGCCATAAGGGCCTTGACCTCATTCGCTCGGGCACACTGCTGATCATTACCGACGCCAACAATCTGCGCATCATCGAATCCCCCGAGGTCGCCGACAGTGTACGCCAGGTATCGGGTAAGATCGCTATTATTGACCATCACCGTCAGGCGGGCGAATATGATTTCGAGCCTGTCGTAAACTATATTGACCCCGGCGCCTCCTCCGCCACCGAGCTTGTAGCCGAGATGCTGGAGCAAAGCGAGACCGGCAACGAAATAGCAAGCAAGCTGGTATCCGACGAGGTCGCCAGCGTGATGCTTTCGGGCATCATGCTTGACACCAACGGATTTACACGCAACACGGGCAGCCGTACGCTTGATGCCGCACGCTATCTTTACAGCAACGGCGCCAACGCCGAATACGTGCACAGCTTTTTCAATCAGAACTATAACGATTACGTTTGCGAGCGCAGCTTCTCGGGCTGCACACTGATGCATAACGGCACCGTAGGCCTGACGTGGAGCCAGGGCACGGGACGTGGCGCTGACGACCGTGTCGCTGCCGCCAAGGAAGCCGACCGTCTGCTTGGCGTAAAGGGTGTTTGCGCCTCCTTTGCGCTCGTGGTGGTGGATAACGTAGTGCACATTTCGGGGCGCTCTGACGGCTCGATCAACGTGCAGCTCATTCTTGAAAAAATGGGCGGAGGCGGCCGCTTTGATTCTGCAGGTGCGGCACTTACCAACACCTCGCTCGATACCGCCGTTGAGGACCTGAAGAACGCAGTGCACACCTACTTTGCCGAGGCTGACGAGGCCTATCGCGGCGCTTAAGTTCAAATGACACTTCACACATAAGAAAGGAACAGTTTTATGAAAGTTATTCTCACCGCCGACGTAAAAGGCCAAGGTAAAAAGGACCAGCTGATCGAGGTATCCGACGGCTATGCACGCAATTTTCTCCTGCCGCGCAAGCTCGCCATTCAGGCAGACAATCAATCGATGACCGAGCTCAAAAATAAAGAGGCCGCCCGTCAGCATAAGATCGACACCGAGCGTGCCGCCGCCCGTGAAATTGCCAAAAAGCTGGAGAGCACCGTGGTGAAGATCAAGGTCGGTGCAGGTGCAGACGGACGTCTTTACGGGTCCGTGACCTCCAAGGAGATCGCCGAAAAGCTTGAAAAAGAGCATCATATCACGGTAGATAAGCGCAAGATCACGCTGGCAGACCCCATCAAGGCCTACGGCACCTACGATCTTGACGTGCGCCTTTACACCGATGTTTCGGGTAAGATCCACGTTGTAGTGACCGACCAATAAGAGGACCTGACATGAACAACGAAGTAATGAAGCAAGAGGATGTGCTCGGGCGCAAAATGCCCTGCTCTCTTTCCGCTGAGCGCGCATTGCTGGGTGCGATCCTTATTGACCCCAATGCCATCAACGATATCGCGGCCACCGTCGGTGCCGATGACTTTTACGTGCAGGAGCACAAGCAGATCTACCTTGCCATGCGCGAGCTTTTCGATGCAAGCCAGGAGATCGACCCCGTCACGCTCATTGACTCGCTCGTGCACAAGGGTGTTTACGAAAAGGCGGGGGGCGAGAGCTACGTGCGCTCCTTGCTTGACGTCACCCCCAGTGCAATGAACGTAGCGGATTATGCACGTATCGTCAAGGAAGAAAGCACACGCCGCCGCATCATTGAGGTGTGCAACGAGATCTCGGATATGACCTACGGTGAGCAGGAGGGCGTTGCCCACGTGCTCGACCTCGCGCAAAGCCGCTTTACCGAGATCGCGCAGGGGCGCGACTCGCGCTCATTCCGCCATATCCGCGACGTGCTGCGCGACGTGCTTGAAAACCTGCACCGTCTGCAAATTGACAAGAACGCCAACAGCGGCACGCCCACGGGCTTTTCGGGTGTCGACAAGCTGCTTGTCGGCATGGGTAGCTCCGATCTCATCCTGGTCGGCGCGCGCCCCGGTATGGGTAAGACCGCCTTTGCGTTGAACGTGGCGACCAACGTGGCACTCTCCTCAGGCAAAAAGGTCTGCCTTTTCTCGCTTGAAATGTCCGCCGAGCAGCTTGCCTCCCGTATGATCGCCAGCGAAGCACTGGTAGACAGCTATAGCCTGCGCTCGGGACAGCTGCAGCCCGAGGACTGGAAAAACATCGCCGATGCCTCGATGCGCCTTTCGGCAACCGACATTCTGATCGACGATACCTCCGGCATCACCGTGACCGCCATGAAGGCCAAGCTGCGCCGTGTTGAAAATCTGGGGCTTGTGGTGGTCGACTACCTCGGGCTGATGGAGAGCGAGCAGCACTATGACAACCGCGCACTGGAGGTCAGTGTTATTTCCCGCGGCTTGAAGCTGATGGCCAAGGAGCTGCGTGTGCCGATCCTTTGCTGCGCCCAGCTGAACCGTGGCGCCGAGGGGCGCACCGATAAGCGTCCCCAGCTCTCCGACCTGCGTGACTCGGGCGCGATCGAGCAGGACGCCGACGTGGTCATGTTCCTTTACCGTGACGAATATTATAATTCCTCCCGCGACCCCGACCAGAAGGAGGGCAATATCGCTGAGGTCATTATTCAGAAAAACCGTCACGGCTCGACCGGCAACGTCAAGATGGGCTGGCTTGGCACCTATACCAAGTTCCGCTCCATCGACACTGACCGAGAAGAACCGTAATGACAGCGAAGAAGCAAGCAAGCGCTCTTAACGTGCTTGACCCGCTGAAAACAGCGGGATACCCCGCGGGCACCCCTATGGCCGTGGCGCTCTCGGGCGGTGCCGATTCGGTGGCACTGCTCCATCTGATGCGCGCCTGCCAAGGGCTTGTTGCCGTGCATGTGCATCACGGCATCCGCGCCGACGAGGCCGACCGTGACGCCGACTTTTGCCGCGCACTTTGCGCCGAGCTTCACATTCCCTTTTATTTGTTGCACGTGAACGCCCCTGCTGTAGCAAGCGAAACGGGCGAAAGCCTTGAAACCGCCGCACGGGACGCGCGATATGAGGCCATCAGCGCCCTGATGCACGAAAAAAGCATCCCCGTGCTGCTGACCGCCCACCACGCCGATGACCAGCTGGAGACTATGCTCCAGCACCTTTTGCGCGGCAGCGGCACGCGCGGTCTTTGCGGCATTCCCGCCTGCCGTGCGCTT
The DNA here is from genome assembly GCA_015064125.1 of Oscillospiraceae bacterium. Taxonomy (GTDB): domain Bacteria; phylum Bacillota; class Clostridia; order Oscillospirales; family CAG-272; genus Firm-07. The sequence continues at coordinate 18,606 of SVSV01000005.1, read as the reverse complement.
GGCGAGGGACAGGTTGTGGTGCGCCCCTTGCTTGGCGTGCCGAAATCCGCACTCCTCACCTATTTGCAGGAGCAGGGCCTCACGTTTGTCACCGACAGCACCAACGAGGAGATCTGCTGTCAGCGTAATTTTTTGCGTCTGCGTGTCTTGCCCCTCTTGCAGGAGCTGCAGCCAAACGCCCCCCTGATGGCGGCGCGCTGTGCCGAGGCACTGACAGGCGACGAGCAATATCTTGATAGCCTTGCCGCCGATTTTCTTGCCCGTGAGGGCAATACGCCCACAAGGCAGGCGCTGCTCGCACTCCCGCGCCCCGTGCTGGTGCGCGTGCTGCGGCGGCTGCTACCCGAGCCACCCTCGGCAAAGCACACAGAAGCGATCTGCGCCATGCTGCAGGGCACCCGTCAAAGCGCCACGCTTTCTCTGCCGCAGCGCGTCACCCTGCAGCTGCGCCGCGGCAGGGTATCTGTCATCAAAAGAGAGGCAGGCGTGCCCCCTTGTGTCGCACTTCTGCGCGCTGATGCACTCGGTAAGCTGAGCGACCTGCCAAACGGCATTGCAATACTCGGCACGCCGTCCGTATCGGAGCAAGAGGCGCTGACCGCGCGCTATGCCTATCACGCAACGGCGGGCATCGATCGGGCAGCCCTTGTCGGCGAGCTGCACGCTCGCACACGGAAAGCGGGTGACGTGATCCTTTCAGGACACATGCACAAAACCGTCAGACGCCTCGGCTGTCTTTCCCATCTCTTACCCGCAGTGCGTGCGCGCATGCCACTGCTTTGCGACGATGACGGCATCGTGGCCATTCCCTTCGGCCCCACACGTGACGGCGTGGCGAAAAACGCCGATCTTACCGTTCATTTTTACTTCAACTGATTCCACTCCCATCGGAAATACCGCCCATCGGGCTGTTTATATTTCACCCCCCACGGAGGAAAACATGAAAAAACACATCAGATCCATCGTTCTTTACCTGTTGTTGATCGGTGCTGTCATCTTTGCGGTGGCCACCATTTACAACAACACCGAGAAAGAAAAAATCGTCCTTGGTGACGTGGTCTCTTATTTTGAGGCAGACCGCGTGACCTCCTTTGTCATCGACGGTAAATACTACATCACCATGAACGTGATCAAAACGGACGCCGCAGGCAATCTGCAGACCAAGGAGGACGGCTCCTTTGAAACCTCAGAGGTCTCATATCAGCTGCGCTCGGTCGATCTTTTTAACGAATATTGCGGCGATTACGTGAAAAACAACCAAAATCTCAAGGGCTACGACATTGAGCCCCAGGCCGTGACCCCCTGGTGGGTCAGCATGTTGCCCTGGCTGCTCATCATCGTCGCCGCCTTCCTGCTTTATTTCTTTATGATGCGCTCAATGGCGGGCCCCGGCTCCAAGATGAACAGCTTTGGCAAGGCGCGCGCCAAGACGGCAACCGACAGCAAGGAGCGTATTACCTTTGAGGATGTAGCAGGCTCCAACGAGGAAAAGCAGGAGCTTGAGGAGATCGTTGAATTTTTAAAGGATCCTGCCAAGTTCACCAGGCTCGGCGCCAAGATCCCCCACGGCGTACTGCTTGTGGGCCCTCCCGGCACGGGTAAGACACTGCTTGCCAAGGCAGTTGCAGGCGAGGCAGGCGTGCCCTTTTACTCTCTGTCAGGCTCGGATTTCGTAGAAATGTACGTGGGTGTGGGTGCTTCACGTGTGCGCGATCTCTTTGAAACAGCGCGCAAATCCCCCGCCAGCATCATCTTTATCGATGAGATCGATGCCGTAGGCCGTCACCGCGGTGCAGGCCTTGGCGGCGGTCATGACGAACGCGAGCAGACCCTCAACCAGCTGCTTGTGGAAATGGACGGCTTTGGCTCTCACGAGGGTATTATCGTGATCGCCGCCACCAACCGCCCCGATATCCTTGACCCCGCCCTGCTCCGCCCCGGTCGCTTTGACCGTCAGATCACGGTAGATGCCCCCGACGTCAAGGAGCGCGAGGCGATCTTGAGGGTGCACGTGCGAAAGAAGCCTCTTGAAGCCACGGTCGACCTGGCCGTGCTTGCCAAAAAGACCGCAGGCTTTACGGGCGCTGACCTCGCCAATCTCCTGAACGAGGCGGCCCTCTTGGCCGCACGCCGCAACAAATCGCTGATCGGCACGGACGATATCGACGACGCATTTATCCGCGTGATCGCAGGCCCCAAGAAGGCCTCTCGCGTCATGAATGAGCGCGAGCGCAAAAACACCGCCTATCACGAGGCAGGCCACGCCATCGTGGCGCACGTGCTGCCGCATCTTGATGCCGTGCATCAGATCTCTATCATCCCCTCGGGCCGTGCGCTCGGCTACACCATGAGCCTGCCCGCAGAGGACAAATACAGTGTTTACAAGCAGGAGCTCAAGGAGCAGATCGCCGAGCTGCTGGCCGGGCGTGTCGCCGAGGCACTGATCTTCGGCGACATTTCGGGCGGCGCCTCCAACGATATCGAGCGCGCCACGAGCATTGCACGTAAAATGGTCACGCAGCTGGGCATGTCCGACGTGCTGGGCCCTGTTAAATACGGCACCAACGAAAGCGAGGTCTTCCTTGGCCGCGATTTTGCAGGTGGCAACAACTTCTCCGAGGAGATCTCGGCTAAGATCGATGCCGAGATCAAGGCACTGATCGACGAGGGCTATGCGACCGCTGAGCGTGTGCTCACCGAGAACCGCGAAAAGCTTGACTTTATCGCCGCATTCCTTCTGAAGAACGAATTGATGGATAGCGACCAGTTTGCCGCCGCAATGGACCGCGAGAGCATCACCATTGAGGAGCTTGAAGCGATGGCAGAGGAAAAGCGTGAGCAGAGCCGCCGCGAAAACGAGGCGCGTGCACAGCATCTGCGTGAGGAGGCCGATGCCGCCGCTCGCGAGGCTGAGGCCACTGAGGCTGCACTGATGGGCAGCTTTGCCGAGCAGGGCGATGCACTCGACGTACCGACCAAGCGGGAAGACGACTGCAGCGACGAAAATAACGAAGATCAAGACACCCCCGACGAAAACACACAGGCTTAACCGAAACGGGGGTCCTGCCTTGGTGGGATCCCCTATTTTTAGGAGTATGCTATGGAAAACAAGCAAAAGCTCACCCTCGGTATCGACATAGGCTCTACCACTGCAAAGGTGGTGCTTGTGCGTGGCGAGGAGATCCTGTTTCAGTGCTACGAGCGCCATTTTTCGCAAGTACGCCTGAAAACACTTGAAATATTAAAACGCCTGGGTGACCTTATCGGCACCGAGCGCGTTACAGTTGCCATTTCGGGCTCCGCGGGGCTGGGTCTGTCACGTGCGGCCTGCCTGCCCTTTGTGCAGGAGGTGTTTGCCACAGGCGAGACCGTGCGGCGCCTTGAGCCCGACACCAACGCCGTGATAGAGCTCGGCGGTGAGGATGCCAAGGTCATTTTCTTTGACGGCGGCACAGACGAGCGTATGAACGGCACGTGCGCAGGCGGCACGGGTGCATTCATCGACCAGATGGCCACCCTGCTCGACCTGACCACAGAGGAGCTCGACGCCCTCTCACTTGAAGCCACACGCATCTATCCCATCGCCTCGCGCTGCGGCGTTTTTGCAAAAACCGATATTCAGCCGCTGTTAAATCAGGGCGCCTCAAAGGCCGATATTGCAGCCAGCATCTTCCGCGCAGTGGTCAACCAAACCATTGCGGGACTCGCCCAAGGGCGCCGCATTACAGGCAAGGTGATGTTTCTGGGCGGCCCGCTTTCCTTTAACGAGGGGCTGCGCCGTCAATTTGTGCACGTGCTGAAGCTGACACCCGAGCAAGCGATCTTCCCCCCGTATGCCCGCATTTCCGTGGCACTGGGTGCTGCCTTTTACGCAACAGGACTGAAGGAGGACCTCGCCTACGACGAGCTGCTGCAAAGGATCGAGCAGTCAGTCGCCACCACCGTGACCGCCTCCAATTTGACCCCCCTGTTTGAGGATCAAGCCGAATACAAGCGCTTCCGCGCCCGTCACGCAGCTACCTCGGTAGAATACACCGATCCTGCGACCTATCGCGGCGATGCCTATCTTGGCATCGACTGTGGCTCCACCACCACCAAGCTGGTGCTGATGGCCGAGGATCATAGGCTGCTCTATACATACTACAATTCAAACAAGGGCAATCCCGTGGGCATCGTCAAGGAGCAGCTTGAGGAGATCTACGCCCTTTGCGGCGATCGCATCAGGATCCGTTCCTCAGCCGTCACGGGCTACGGCGAGGAGCTGATTCGTCACGCCTTTCATCTTGACCAAGGCCTGGTGGAGACCATGGCGCACTTTACCGCCGCAAGATATTTCAACCCCCGTGTTGACTTCATTCTGGATATCGGCGGTCAGGATATCAAATGCTTTAAGATCCGCGCAGGCGCCATCGACAGCATTATGCTGAACGAGGCCTGCTCATCAGGGTGTGGCTCGTTTATTGAGACCTTTGCAAGATCCCTTGGGTACGAAACCGCTGAATTTGCCAAGCTGGCCCTCTTTGCCAAGGCCCCCGTTGACCTGGGCTCACGCTGCACGGTGTTTATGAATTCCTCCGTCAAGCAAGCACAAAAGGACGGCGCCACAGTCGGCGATATCTCGGCAGGCCTTTCGGTATCCGTCGTGAAAAACGCCATTTATAAGGTCATTCGCGCGGGCAGCGCCGAGGAGCTTGGCGAAAATATCGTGGTACAGGGTGGCACCTTCTTAAACGACGCGGTGCTGCGCAGCTTTGAGCGCGAGATCGGGCATGACGTGATCCGCCCCGCGATCGCAGGCCTGATGGGTGCGTGGGGTGCGGCGCTTTACGCGCAGTCAACGGCCACCGAAGCGTCAACACTGCTTTCGCGTGAGGCGTTAAAGCAATTCCGCCACAGATCGCGCGCCGCAGTCTGCCGCGCGTGCACCAACAACTGTAACATTACCGTAAATACCTTTGCCGACGGCGAAACCTTTATTTCGGGCAATAAGTGCGAAAAGGGTGCGGGCAAAAAGGCAGCGGAAAACCCCCTGCCCAATCTTCACGCCTTCAAGCGCGATGCCTTTGCGGCAATGACGCCCGTTGTCGGCAAACGGGGCTTTACCGTCGGCCTGCCCTTAGCGCTCGGTATGTACGAGCTCGGCCCCTTCTGGTACACGTTCTTCAAGTCCCTTGGCTTTGGCGTACGCTTTTCGGGCTTTTCCAACCGCAAGCTCTACGCAAAGGGGCAGTACAGCATCCCCTCGGATACCGCCTGCTACCCTGCCAAGATCATGCACGGCCATATCGAGCAGCTGATCGAGGATGGCGTTGACGGCATCTTTTATCCTGCCATGACGCGCAACGTGGACGAGCACGTGGCCGACAACTGCTACAACTGCCCCGTGGTCGCCTATTATGCCGAGCTGCTTTCGCATAATATGGACAGCCTCGCGCAGGTACGCTTCTTTTACCCCTACGTCAACGTCAACAACCACAAAAAGCTGACCAACCAGCTTTTGACGTTTTTAAACACCGAATTCGGCGGTTTCACCGCACGCGAGGTATCGTTTGCCGCACGCGTGGCCCGCACGGCTTACGACAACCACATGAAGCGCATCCGCCGCGAGGGTGAGCGCGCCGTGGCACGCGCCAAGCGTGAGGGGCTGCGCCTGATGGTGCTGTCGGGCAGACCCTATCATATCGACCCCGAGATCGGGCACAGCATCGATAAGCTGGCAACGACCCTTGGGTTTGCTGTGGTCAGCGAGGACGCCGTCGCACATCTTGCCTCCAGCCCCGCCAGACCCCTTTCCCTCAATCAATGGACCTACCACGCAAGGCTTTACAACGCCGCGAAATTCGTTACCGAAACCAAGGGCGCAGAGCTGGTGCAGCTGGTCTCCTTCGGCTGCGGCATTGATGCCATCACCACCGACGAGGTGCGCGGTATCCTTGAGGACGGAGGCAAGCTTTACACCCAGATCAAGATCGATGAGATCACCAATCTCGGCGCCGTCACCATCCGACTGCGCAGCCTGATCGGTGCACTCGACCAACAGGAAGGGAGGGGCTGATATGGCCACAGAGCGCGTTATTTTCACCAAAGAAATGAAACGGAGCTATACCATTTTGCTCCCCAATATGCTGGAAATGCACTTCAAGATCATGGCCGAGATCTTTCGCCACGACGGCTACCGCGTAGAGCTGCTGCAAAACGAGGGGCAGGGCGTCATTGACTGCGGACTCAAATACACGCACAACGACGCCTGCTATCCTGCCCTTCTGGTCATCGGTCAGTTCATCAACGCCCTGCAAAGCGGCAAATATGATGTTGATCGCGTGGCGGTGATGATGACACAGACAGGTGGCGGCTGCCGTGCCTCCAACTACATTACCCTCATTCGCAAGGCGCTTGCCAAGGCGGGCTTTGCGCAGGTGCCCGTAATTTCCTTAAACGTTTCGGGGCTTGAGAAAAACCCCGGCTTCAAGCTGACCCTTGGCTTTGGCAAGCGGATCCTGTATGCCGTATATTACGGCGATCTTTTGATGAATCTTGTCAACCAATGCCGCCCCTACGAGCTCACCCCCGGCTCCACACAGCAAATGGCAGATAAGTGGGTCGGGCGACTTGTCAAGGAATTAAACAGCGGTAAATCCCCCACCTACAGATCGGTACAGCAAAATTACGTTGCCATTTTAAAGGATTTTGAGCATAATCTTCCCCGCACCGACAAGAAAAAGGTGCGCGTGGGGATCGTGGGCGAGATCTACGTAAAATTCTCCCCTCTTGCCAACAACCATTTAGAGGAGTTTTTGGTAAACGAGGGGGCAGAGACCGTCATGGCGGGGCTGCTTGACTTCCTGATGTATACGGTCAATACCGCCGTGGTGGATTACCGCCTATACGGTATCAGAAAGACCCGTGCTATGGTCATGAAATGGGCCTACAATTATCTACATAAAAAGCAGCTTGATTTTATTCGTCTGTACCGTGAAAACAGCACCTTTACCCCACCGACCGACTTTGAGAAAACGCGCGCCGCCATCAAGGGCTATATTGATGAGGGCGTGCAGATGGGCGAGGGCTGGCTGCTGACGGCTGAAATGCTGGAGCTGATCGAGAGCGGTGCCAAAAACGTGGTCTGTGCACAGCCCTTTGGGTGTCTGCCAAACCATATCGTTGGCAAGGGTATGATGAAGATCATCCGCGAAAATCACCCGGGCGTCAACCTTGTTTCCATCGACTATGACCCCGGCGCTTCGCGCATCAACCAGGAAAACCGCCTGAAGCTGATGCTGGCAGGTGCTGCGCGAGAGCTTGAAAACGAGCAAGCAAGTGAGGAAAAGGACCTCGCACCCGTTTAAATTTATTCCTATAATAAATAGAGGCCGCAGGCATTGCGTGATCTGTCCGTTTGGGACGTCATGCGACAGCCTGCGGCTTTTTTTCACCACGGCACGCAGCATGCATACAATGATAAAGAACCCCATAGGAAGGAGCACCGCTATGCAATTTGACCGCACCGCACTCGAACGCCTGCTGATGTTAAATGACAAGCAGCTGAAGATCGTTGTAAAAAAGCTTGCCGAGGATTACGGCCTCGACCTCACGGCCCTCAATGTCGACGCCACCAACATCAAAAAGCTGCGCGAGGCCTTACGCCACGCCGATGATGAGACCCTGCAGGGCCTTGGCGAGCAATTAAAAAACGGGAGATTAAAGCCATGAACGGGGCAGAAAACACGCCCCCGACAAGCGAAAACGAGGGCGCGGCGCGACAGCTGCAGACGGAGGCAGGGCTCGATGAGGAGGCCTTTTCCTCCCTGCTTGGCAGCATTGGCACGATGGCCCCACTCTTAAGATCTCTTAGCGGCGTGCTTGGTGCCAAGCCATCACCGGCGTGCGCCGCACGCGAGCATCTTTTACTTTCCTTAAAGCCCTACCTCTCCCCGACGCGATGCGAGGCGGTTGATTATCTTGTGCGCATCGCAAGACTTGGCGATATCATTCACAGCCTTGAAAAAGGCGAAGGGAGGCCCTGATGTACGTTCAATCCCCCGTGCCCGATGCACATCTACAAGGCGGCTTTACCCTACCAAAGGGCTATAGCGGCAGCGCCTTCAGCCCTCAAGGGCAGGAATCACCGCCGACAGCACCTACATCTGCACCACCCGCTACCGACCCAACCCCCGACCACACGCAAAGCCTTGCTCCCAACGAAAACGAGCAGCACCAAGACATCGCTGAGGACACCGCAAGGCAAGAGCCGGCCCCCGCCACCGAGGCCTTTGCCCCCTCCCGTGATAAGCGCGGCGAGGGCTCGCTTTTTACCAGGCTCCCCTTTTTATCGTCTTTGCTGCCACCGCCGCGCCACAAGGGTGCCAAGGGAGGCCTGCCCGAATGGGCTGTGATCGGTCTTGTGCTTTTTTTACTGCTGAACAACAGCGAAAACGACAACGACCTCTTGCCCTTTGTGTTGCTGCTGCTGTTATGGGATTAAATAAATGTACATGATGAAGCAAAATATTCATTGAAAGGGCCGCCCTGCTGATCTTGATCGCAGGGCGGCCCTTTATCAGGTGTATTTTAGAGCTGTTAAGATTTATTGATACAGCGGCTCGGTATAAACGCCTGCCTCGTGCAGTGCCTTGAAGCTGTCGATCACAGCCCATTTGTCCTCCTGGTACGTCACGCCAAACCAACGGTCGTTGGTAGTGAGCACCTTGACGGTAGCCTTACCGTCGGCGATCATCCTGTCAATGACGCGGGGCAGCAGATACTCCGCCTTGAGGTCCTCAGGCTTAAGGGCAGCGAGGAACTGAGCAAATCCCCTTTCCAGCTCGTCAAAGAAATCGGGGGTCAGCGCCCACATATTCATCGAAACGATAGACTGGGGGGCAATGGGTGTCCTCTTGCCGTCCTCCTCCACAGCTGCGCCCTCGCCGTCATGCACAAGGCCGCTTGTTTCAACAACACCTGCAAGGTATCCGTTTTTCACCGTGCAAACACCGCGCGTGACGGCACCGTTTTCGCTCAGGGTGTTTTTCAGAATAAAGCCGGGCATGCAGAAATTGCCTGTTTTGTCTGCATTTTCCACAAGAAAGTCATGGGCAAGACGAAAGCCCTCCTTGCCGTAATAGTCATCGGCATTGATGACCAAAAACGGCTCATTGACGATATCCTTGCAGGCAAGCACGGCCTGACCCGTGCCCCAGGGCTTTTTGCGGTCGGGTGGACAGGTGTAGCCGGCAGGAAGATCTTCCTTCTCCTGGAATGCATACGCCACAGGGCAGATCTTTTCAATGCGGTTGCCGATAACTTCGCGGAAATCGGCCTCCAGATCCTTGCGGATAATGAATACCACTCGGTCAAAGCCTGCCTCCAGCGCATCGTGAATGGAATAATCCATAATGATCTCGCCGCCGGGCCCTACGGGCTCCAGCTGCTTGATGCCCTTGCCAAAACGGGAACCGATGCCCGCAGCCATAATAACAAGACTTGTTTTCATAAAAGCTCCTTTCGAGAAGATGTTCTCATAAAAATTATTTTGATTTCGGAGGGTGATTGGCAATGACGCCAAAAAGCTTACCTTTTGCCTCGGCAATCGCCTTGCACGCAGCGCGCAGATGAGAGGCGCGGCTCTTACCTACCGCACACACCAGCAGCGTAGCAGAAAAATCAGCCACCGAGGCCTGTGCCTCAGGACTTTGAGAAAGCGCGGGAAAATCAACGAAAATATAATCGTAGCTTGGGGCCAGCGCGACAAGCAGATCGGCCACACGCTGGGAAAACGGCACGTCACAGGGCGAGAGCGTCATATGCCCTGCGGGCAACACAAACAGCCCCTTGACGGATGACTGACACACCAGCTCCTCTGGTTTGTGCACCTCATCCTTTAAAAAATGACAAAGCCCCTTTTCAACCTCGGGCAGATAAAGATCGTTGCGTGCGTCGCGCCGCAGATCGGCATCGACCAGCAGCACGCGCTTCCCTGCCGCGACAAGCGAGCGGGCAAGACCGGCGACCACGTAGCTTTTGCCCTCCTGCGGCTCAGGCGAGGTCACAGCCAACGTGCAAGCACCCTGTGCCCTCTGCGCGCGCGGCAAGCGCTCACGCAGGGCAAAAAAGGCTTCGCCTGCATCAAGGGGTGGCAGGATCTCCGGCAAGGCACCAAGCAGCAGCCCTGCGGGGAGTACGCGCTCCATTTCCTCAACGTCAACCAGACGGTCGGAAAACAAAAAGGCCAAAATAAAGTACAAATACGATAAAACAAGCCCCAGACCACCGCCAATAAGTCCCCACCAGACAGGGTGCCACGTCGCACGCGCGGCGGGCGCTGCGGCACGAAGCAGGGTCACTACGGTAAAATCGGTGTCAAGATTCGGCCAGGCATATTCCTGCACAAAGGCCGGAAATTCCGCCGTCACAGCCGCTATCACAGCATCTGCCACAGCGGCATCGGGGGCCGTTACGGTAATTTCCACCGCAGCAGAGTCAGAGGTGGCCGAGATCATACCGTCAAGCTGCTCAGCGGTCAGCCCGAGTGCGTGACGCTGTAAAAGGCGCGCCTTAAATTCATCACTTTCGTTGGCAAGAGCGGCATATTCCTTGGCGAGATTTTGCACCACCGCCAGCTGTGAGGAGGTAAGACCGTAATCAAGCAGCAGCTGCTCGGATTGCATATTACGCACAAAAAACGTAGCTATTGCGCTATATTTCGGTGGGAGCAGCATGCGCACACCAAAGCCACCAAGCGCAAAGATCAGCAAAGCAAGCAGGATCGGGACCATGCGCTTTTTAAAAATCAGAATAAGATCGCCCAGCGTCAAGCGTTCGTTTTTCATAATACCCTCCCTCCAAGGCTACTGTAAAGAATATTATAGCACAGCAGGGATATAATTTCAAGTATTCCCACCCACACACCAAAAAAATTCGCAAATTCATGAAAAAACTTGCACGCACACACTGTGTGTGTTATAATGTAGAAAAATAAGAAATCGGAGATATATTATGGCCGCATGGATCGATACAGCCTTTCGGGGCATAGATTTGGCTGTGTTCACCTTTATGCACAGCCTTGCCACGTGGGCAGGCGAGAGCGCGGGGGCGGACATCACCTCGTTTTTCACCCATCTGATGAACCTTATCAGCTTTTTTGCGCACAACGGGCTTTGCATGTTTGCCCTGGGCTTCGTGCTGATGTGCTTTAAGCGCACGCGTAAGCTTGGCATTTGTGTATTTGTGGCAGTCTGCTGTGGGGGCCTCATCACCAATATCACCTTAAAGCCGCTGATCGCGCGTGTACGCCCCTACGCCAATTACGACCATCTGGCAGGCACGGTGCACGAGTGGTGGGTGGCGGTTGGCGAAGCACGCAAGGCGGAAAGCATTATCGGCTCCTTCCCATCGGGACACACCACCTCGGCCACGGCCGCGATGGTTGGTCTGTTCCTGGCCTCCAGGCGCAAAAAGCTGCTCTGGCCCGTGCTCATTTTTCCGTTTTTGATGGGCTTTTCGCGCATTTATCTGATGGTGCACTACACCTCGGACGTGCTGGCAGGACTGATCGCAGGCACGCTTGGCGCCGTTGCCGCTTATTTTATCACCAAGGGCATCCTTGCCCTGCTCGAAAAGCACAGGGAAAAGCGCCTCTTTGCCTTCGCCCTTGACTTTGACATCATTGAATGCATAAAAAAGCTCACCGCCAAAAAGGAATCCACAGATACTGAGGAATGACGAGAATTACCAAATTCCCAGCACTCTTGGCATAAAATCAGCAAAGATCAAAGGAGTATGAATCATGTTGAAAGCCGGATTTGCAAAAGTTGATATCACCCCGCCCTTCGGCACCCCTATTGCGGGATATTTTCGCGAAAGACAAACAAAGGGCGTGCTTGATCCGCTGTCCCTTTGCTGCCTTGCCCTTGAGGCGGATGAAGAGAAGATGCTGATCATCACCGCCGATTTTTTGGGCATTGAGATGGCGCGCTGTCGGGAGATGGCAGCAAGCATTGAAGCACGCACGGGCATTCCTGCCGCCTCGGTCATCATACAGGCGCTTCACCCCCACACCTCCCCCGTTATCACCACCAAGCCCGGATTGAACTACACCTATCAGGGCACTTATTTTGATATGATCATGCTCAAGGTAGGTGACGTGGCAGAGCTGGCACTGGCCGACCTTGAGGAGGCGACGATGGCAATTGCCGCGGGCGAAACTGCCGAGCAGATCTCCTTCGTGCGTCGCTATTATATGAAGGATGGCACCGTCAAGACCAATCCCGGCTTTAACAGGTCGGCTGATATCGTCGCCCCCTGCGATGAGCCCGACAACGGCGTGAGTCTGCTTCGCTTCAGGAGAGCGAAGGGCGATATCGCCTTGGTCAATTTCGCCTGCCATCCCGACGTGATCGGCGGCGAGCTGGTGTCTACCGACTGGCCCGGCTTTGTCAGACGCTATGTAGAAGCCGACCACCCCGGCACCTCCTGCATCTTCTGCAACGGCTATCAGGGTGACAGCAACCATCACAACTTTATCAGCGGTGTTCGCCGCGGCGGCTACGAGCATAGCAAGCACATGGGACGCGTCATTGCCGACTGTGTAAAGGGCCTGTGGGAGCAGGCGACGCCAACGGAGGTGACCTCTATTGGCACAAAATGCAAAACGGTCTATACCAGGACCTGTACCGACGACCTCGATCACTACGATGAGCTGAAGGCATTTTACGATGCCTATCGGGCTGGTACGCTTGGCTACGACCCCCCAATGAATGAGGTCGTACGTGCTACCCGCCTGGTTGATGTGGTAAGCGGCCCGATTCTCAAGTCCATTCCCATCACCATTGCACATATCGGCGACGTGATACTCGCAGGCATCGGCGGCGAGCCCTTTACTTACTATATCCGCGCGGTACGCGCGTTTTGCCCCGATAAAATGCTGCTTTCCATGTGCCTGACCAACGGCAACGAGGGATATTTCCCCACCGAAAAGGCCTTTGCAGAGGGCGGCTACGAGACGGCTTACTCACCCTTCACCCCCGCCATTGAAAACGAGATCTTGTCCACCATTGACAAGCTGATCAAAGCACAATAACCTATAAATTCAGCCCCCGTGTGGCACTTTGTTGCCACACGGGGGCTTTTAATTAACCAAGCAGCTGCAGATCAAGCGCGAAGCGAATGGCCTCCATATTATCCTCGGAGTACTCCAGCTCCTCCGATACAGTACGCGCCGCCACCACAGGCGCCATACCCATTGCCAGTAAAGCAAGAAAGACCCGAAGCAGCACCAGGACTGTTGCCACGGCAAGACAGGTGTCGCGCCCACCCGCTGTGGGCATCACGTGGCGGAACAGCAAATACGAAAGAAACCGCTCACCGAGCAGCGCCACCTCGGGTGCCGTCTCCTGCCTCACGTCACCGGGGACAAAGCGGCAAGCGCGCTTGAAGCGTTTTTTGTTTTTCTTATCAAGATATTCAAGCGAGCCAAACAGCCGACACCACTCGCGCGACGGCAAAAAAAGACCTCCCGCAAACTCCTGCCTGATCTGTGCCAAGCGCCCGTCAAAGGGCACGGCGCTGTTTTTTAAGATCACGAACAGTGCTGCATGCGGCCACAGAGCGGCATCGTCAAGCGACAGGGGCGCCGCGCCACCGTCAATACAAACCAAGGTAGTATGGTCAGGCTCATGCAAAAGCAGCTGCGCCGCCGTTTCGCAAACGGCACCAAGGCCGCACAGAGTATGCCCCGCAACGCTATTGTAAAAGCGCGGATGCTCGCGGCAAATGTGGCAAAGCATCCCTTCACCGCCCTCAGCAATAATGCGGCAAAGTCCTTGCCCGTCGAGGTGTACGCAGCGCCCGCTTTGATCGGTGGCAAAATGAACGCCGCCCTCGTGCGCAACAAGCGAGGCGCGTATCGCCTCACCCGAAGCCCCCTTCATTTTTTGATAGACCGCTTGCGTATCGGCATCAATATCGATCTGCCAGCCCGCGCAGCAGGTGTGGCGGCAATCCCCTGCCACACACCGAAAGCGGCTGTAATATACGGGAACGTATACGCCCATGACCTCTCCTTTATTTCTTCAAATGCTTTTCAAGCACCGCCACAAGGTTTTCGGCATACAGCGAAAAGCCCTCATTGTTGGGATGCAGATATTCGTCCTCAAAAAATACCGCAAGGGGCGGCACAAGCGAAAGACCGTCAATGACCGTATAACCGCGTTTTTTGGCCTCGCTTGCCACAAGTGCACGGCAATCCTCAAAGCTCCCCATCGACTTACCGTCGCGCTTATCACGCCAGATGGGCGTGATCACAAAAACCTGCTTTTTACCCCAAGCCTCTCTCACAAGGTCAAGGTAAGCTGCCACGTGTCCGTGCATCTCGACAAGGCTTTTATAATGCGAAAAATCGTTGGTGCCGTACGCAAGGATCACAGCATCAGGCTCAAAATCTGGCACATCAAAGGTCGACTCGTGATAATACGCACCGCCAATGCCCTGGATCACGCTGTCAGCATTAAAATGGCGTGTTGTGCGCCACGCATAGGAAAAAGAATCGTAGCTGGCTGCCCACCCCTGCGTGATGGAATCACCGATAAAAAGCAGCCTCATATCGTGCTCATGCGGCACAAAGGTGGCACCGTCGTCAAGCCGAAGCGCTGAGATCACACCGTGGCTGTGGCTCGGGAACACCAACGTCACACGGTAGCTCCTGTTTTGATTGCCAAGCGCATCACACAGGACCATCTCCTCTCTTTTCCCTGCCTCAGCACGCAGCTGGCGGCGCAGCACACCGTCAACGTATATCTCAAATCTGCCACCCGTTGCGGGGGTAAAGCCAAAGCTCTGCGAATTGGTATGAAAATCAAGACGCACACCCGTGGTACAACGGGAGCCATCGCCAAGAAAGTCGCTTTGCGCCTGCCAGGCCGCTATCTGCTTTTCGGTACACTTGTAAAAATGAATGCCATCCTCAAGCACCACCGCACGCACAGCACCAAAGGCAATATCTCTTATTTGTTGAAACGTTAGATCCATCCTGCCACCTCTTGCTCTATTGGTAACGGTTGTTACCGTATTACCCTTATTATAGCATTTTTGCCGACAAAAGCAAGTGCTTTTGCAACTTCCCTAAAATTTCAGCCCGGTACTTGCAAAAACCGCCGCTTTATGCTATAATTGCTGTGTATTAACAGTACCAAATCCGCTATGGAGGATCATCTTTTATGTTTTGGATGTGGGGCATCTACAATCTGTTTAAAAACGGATTACTTAATATCATTCGCACCGCCACCAACCCCGGCGAGATCGGCGAGGCTGTGCTGGTCGGCTGTGGCTTTATGGCCGTGATCGTCATTTCTTATCTGTTGGGCAGTGTCAACTGGGCATTGGTCATTTCAAGGGTCTTTTATCACGATGACGTGCGCGATCACGGCAGTGGCAACGCCGGCACCACCAACGTGCTGCGCACCTACGGCAAGAGGGCTGCTGTTTTCACCTTCCTTGGCGACGGCCTTAAGGGCGTGCTGGCCGTGCTGGTGGCGTGTGCCATCTTCGGCTATCCCATGATCGTCACCGAGATAAACGGCCTTCACCACTACGACGTTCGCTACGTCCAGCTGGTCACCGCCGCTTATCTTGCGGCTACCTTTGCCATCATCGGCCACATCTTACCCATTTTTGCCAAATTCCGCGGCGGCAAGGGCTTTGCCACGTTTTTGCTTTCAGCGCTGGTGCTGAACCCCGGCATCTGGCTGATCTTAATCGCAATTTTCCTGATCCTGGTGCTCGGTGCGCATTTCGTATCCCTTGGCTCTATCGTCACCGCCGCCTTTTATCCCATTTTGCTCAGCTCCTTTGATTCGGTCTACACGCAGTATGGGATCGCGACGCTCTTTGCCTTTTGCATGGCCGCGCTGATCGCATGGAGCCACCGCACTAACATCAAGCGCCTGTGGAATCACACCGAGCGCAAAACATACTTCTTTGGCCAAAAGTCCAAGGACGAGGGCGAAAAAACCAAAACACAAAAGGATACCAAATGAACACTTTTCAGAATTTTGCCACGCTCTGCCGCCAAGCGGCAGAGCGTGAAATGCTAAAGAAGGCAGTCTTTACCGCCCCCACCGATACGGCCGTTGTGCGTGCCGTGGGGACGCTGTGCCGCGTGGGCGGTGAGATCAAGCTGCAGATTGAAGCCTTTTACCGTGATGGCAAGGCAAAGCATGAAAACCTTACGTGCAACAAAGCGGGCGAGGCGCGCCTTGCCGATATTGCCGCAGGCTTTGCGCGCATCAACCTGCTGACGACCGTGGGCGACGCCGAGCTGCGTCAGACCAAAAAGGGTGAGTGGGTGCTGCTTGGTGCCGAAAAGCTGGCCCGCCGTCTCGCGGCAGGCGGCAAAACGGTTACCGTTGGCGGCAACGATAAAGAAAAAAGGCGGATCCTCTCGGGCAACGAGCCCTTTTTAAAATTGCTTGGCGTCAGTGATGAAAACGGACGTGTGCACGACAAAAAGGGGCCGAAATTCCGTCAGATCAACCGCTTTTTGGAGCTCATTCGCGACACGCTCCCCCACCTGCCCGAGGGCAAGATCCGCATTTGCGACCTCTGCTGCGGCAAAAGCTATCTCTCCTTTGCTGTGTATCATTATTTTGCCAACGTGCTGGGCTATGCCGTATCGATGACGGGCGTTGATCTAAAGCCCGACGTGGTAAAAACCTGCAATGAGGTAGCAGGCAAGCTTGGATTCACGGGGCTTGATTTTCTCTGCGAGGACGTGGCAGCCTATGAAAGCCCCGAAAAGCCCCAGCTGGTGATCTCTCTGCACGCCTGCGACACCGCCACTGACCTGGTGCTTGAAAAGGGCATCGCCTGGGGCGCACGCGTGATCCTCTCTACCCCCTGCTGTCACCACGAGTTAAATCATACCCTGAGCTGCCCCGCCCTCTCCTTTATTGCCGAGCACGCTATGCTCCGCCAAAAGCTGTGCGACGCGGCAACCGATGCACTGCGCTTAAAGCTGCTGGAGGCAAACGGTTATCACGTAGCCGCCCTTGAGCTGATCGACCCCGATGACACCCCCAAAAACATCATGCTCCGCGCTATTTACAGCGAGCGGATCAACGAGGCGGCTCGCGCTCGCGCGATGGCAGAATATCAAAAGGCACGCGCCTTTTTGCTGGGAGGTGAGGGCTGATGGATACACGCCGTATACTGAGTTACGTACGCCGCGCCTGTGAGGATTATAATATGATCGAAGCGGGTGACCGCATTGCAGTTGGCATTTCAGGCGGCAAGGATAGCCTGACGCTGCTTTGTGCCCTGGCCGATATGCGCCGCTTTTATCCCAACCCCTTTGAGGTGGTGGCCATCACCGTCGACATGGGCTTTCCCAACACCGACTACACACCTGTGGCTGAGCTTTGCCGCAGCCTGAACGTCCCTTACCATATTGTAAAAACCGATATTTACGACGTTATTTTTAATATCAGAAAAGAAAAAAGCCCCTGCGCGCTTTGCTCTAAAATGCGCCGCGGTGCGCTGCATAACGCCGCGCGCGAGCAGGGGTGCCGTGTGGTAGCACTTGGCCACCATTATGACGACGTGGTGGATACCTTTATGCTCAACCTCTTTTACGAGGGGCGCATCGGATGCTTTCAGCCCGTGACGGATCTTACGCGCGTTGGTGTACGCGTCATACGCCCCCTCATCTACCTGCCCGAGCGTGTGGTAAAGGCCTTTACCAAGCGCGAGGAGCTGCCCGTGGTAGAATCGACCTGCCCTGCTGACGGTGAAACACAGCGCACCGAAATGAATACCCTCATCAATACCCTTGACCGCAAGAGCCCGGGGCTGCGACACCGCATTTTCGGCGCCCTGCAGCGCGCAGACGTCGACGGCTTTGCCCCCCTGCCCCCACGCCCCAAAAGAAGCCGCAGGCAGACAGGCGAGGAGGAGTCAATATCCCAAAACAGTGAAAAAAGCGAAACGGGCGAGTGATCTTGCCCGTTTTTTCACTTCAAAATCACCTATTTTTTTATAAAAGCCCAAAAAATTGCAAAAAATTTCACAAACTCTCTTGACAGACACGCTTTTTTGTGCTAAAGTGTTTTTATTCCCAAGAAGCACTCGGAAGCAGCATCGCTGTGACCGAGCGCGGAGGAAGTTCCGGAGAATCCCGAAAGGGTGCCGAAGGTGCAAGGTGACCGTGTCACCGAATCTCTCAGGCAAAAGGACGGAGCAAGCAGTCATATGTTTGTCTATCTTTTATTTTCGGAACTGCCTTTTTTGGGGGCAGTTTATTTTTTTACATCGGAGGTAAACAAAAATGCAAGAGGCATTACTCAAGGTTGTTGCAACCGTCAACTCGTACCTGACCGACTACGTACTGATCTTCCTTTTGGTCGGCGTTGGTCTGTACTTCACCATTCGCACCAGGTTTGTGCAGGTACGTTGCTTTGGCGAGGGCATGAAGAACGTATTTGGCAAGCTTTCTCTGAAGGGCGGCGCTCAAAAGGGCGGCCTCTCCTCCTTCCAGGCGTTGGCTACCGCCATTGCCGCACAGGTCGGCACGGGTAACATCGTCGGTGCCTGCGGCGCGATCCTGATCGGTGGCCCCGG